>JADFVZ010000014.1 GCA_015222805.1 Pseudomonadota bacterium | reverse complement strand
CCAAGCCCCAGTTGCGGGAAAACATTACCGGTCAGGTTCAGGGAAATAAATACTGCTGGTACGGTGTAGGCAAAGATCAACACACAGTATTGGGCAATCTGGGTATATGTAATACCTTTCATACCACCGAGTACCGCATAGAAAAAGACGATAGCCATGCCGATTAGAATTCCAACTTCCGCTTTAACTTCGAGGAAACGACCGAAAGCCACACCGATACCTTTCATCTGCCCGATTACATAAGTAATGGATGCAACCACCAGGCAGATAACGGCTACCAGGCGTGCAGTCTTTGAATAATAGCGATCACCGATAAACTCAGGTACGGTAAATTTGCCGAATTTACGCAGGTATGGTGCCAGCAACAATGCCAGCAATACGTAACCACCGGTCCAGCCCATCAGGTAGGCAGAAGCATCATAGCCTTTGAAAGCAATCAGGCCTGCCATGCCAATAAACGACGCCGCAGACATCCAGTCGGCAGCCGTCGCCATACCGTTGGCAACCGGGTGTACGCCGCCACCGGCTATATAGAATTCTTTTGTACTGGTAGCGCGCGTCATAATCGCGATACCAATATACAGGGCGAAAGTTGCCCCTACAACTAAATAAGTTAGTGTTTGAAGTTCCATTACTGACTCCCTCAGTCTTCGTGTACGTCGAATTTGCGATCAAGTTTTCCCATGCGGTTAGCATAGAAAAAAATCAATGCGACAAATACATAAATTGAACCCTGCTGTGCAAACCAGAAACCCAGTTTGTAGCCACCCAGGCTGATTGCATTCAGTTGCTCAACTAAAATAATGCCAAATAGAAATGACACGACAAACCAGATCCCGAGGCATAACACCACTAATCTTATGTTTGCTTTCCAATAATCCTTCCTTGCTTGCTGTTCCATTAGAACCTCCCATTGGTAAGTTACCAGTGGCTATGTTACTTTGTGATGAATTCAATAACGCTTCTACTTTAGTCTTATAACCATCGGGAACACCGTTAAAAAATGCTCAATGCCTGGACCCTTATCTATATAGCACTGGCTTATGTTGGCTTGTTATATGCGATTGCATGGTATGGTGACAAACAGCGAATTGCGAAATCCCATCGCAATATACAGGCGATAATTTATGCCTTATCACTAGGTGTTTACTGCACTTCGTGGACTTTCTTCGGCGCGGTCGGCAGTGCTGCTGCAACCGGCTGGGGCTATCTTTCCATCTACCTTGGTCCGGCATTGATGATGATTGTCGGACATGACCTGTTGCGCAGAATGGCACTAATTAGTCATAGTCAGCGGATTACTTCCATCGCTGATTTTATTGCCCACCGTTACGGCCGCAGCCACAGTATTGCGGTACTGGTAACCCTGGCTGCGGTGATCGGTTCCGTTCCCTACATAGCATTACAGATGAAAGCAATTACCACCAGTATCGATGTGGTAACAAGCTCAAGTGGCGGACTGCCGGAAAATTTCCCCTTCTACCTGGCACTTGCACTGGCACTGTTTGCAATACTTTTCGGCACCAGGAATCTTGATTCAAGCGAACACCACCGGGGGCTAATGTGGGCGATAGCCTTCGAGTCTATCGTTAAACTCATCGCTTTTGCCGCTGTCGGTCTATTTGTTGTGTTCGGGATTTTTAACGGTTTTGGCAATCTGGCTGAAATTGTCCAGGCCAGTAACGAATACCAGCGGCTGTTTTCACTCTGGCATATCCCCCAGGGATTCACTACCCAGCTATTGCTGGCCATGCTGGCAATTATCTGCCTGCCACGCCAGTTCCATGTGGCCGTTGTCGAGTTCAGAAACCCCCTGGACCTACGTCTGGCCCGCTGGCTATTTCCTTTTTATCTGCTGGTTTTCACAATTTTTGTGATTCCGATTACCATTGCCGGACTGCACCATTTCTCCGGCCAGGGAGTGAACCCGGATACCTACGTGCTTTCCCTGCCTTTGGCCTTTGATCAGACTGCGCTGACCATGCTGGCTTTCCTGGGAGGGTTTTCGGCAGCCACGGGGATGGTTATTGTTGCCACTGTGGCTCTGGCTATCATGGTGAGCAACGATATCGTTATGCCGCTGCTGTTACGCAGCCGTCTGGTTGGATCCAGCCGACAGCGAGACCTATCTGTCATCCTGCTGCATGTGCGTAGATTATCGATTCTCACAATCACCCTGCTTGCTTACGCCTATTTCAGGATCGTTGATTCCGGCGTACCACTGGCCAGCATCGGTTTACTGGCATTTTCAGCTGCCGCACAGTTTGCGCCGGCAATCATCTTCGGCGTCTACTGGAAAAGAGCCAGCCGGGCGGGTGCCTTTTCAGGCCTGGTAGTAGGTATTCTCGGCTGGGTAGTATTCTTAATGCTGCCGTCTTTACCCATTCCCCAGGAATCTGGTTTTGCTGTCTTAAAGCTATTGCCTGTACTTGATTTTAACCAGGGTGCTATTGCAACACTGCTTATGAATACGGTTGTGCTGGTTGCAATGTCGCTGCTTATGCCCGATCAAACACCCGCAGCATCCGAACGCAAAGGCAGGCAAGCGAGCGATGACCTGCTGACTGTTGGAGAGCTGGAACGAATTGTCGGGCGTTTCCTTGGTGCCGGTCCAACACGTAAAGCACTCAGCACCCACCTGAGCTCAGAAAACTTTGCTCCAGACATGCTGGCAACCCCGGAAACTGTGCAGTTTTGCGAGCGCCTGTTGGCAGGATCCATCGGCTCAGCATCTGCCCGCACCGTACTGGCAACCACCCTTAGCCGTAAGGGACTCGGTGCCGATGCGGTACTGGATCTACTCACCCGTACTTCTGAAGCCGTACAGTTTAATCGTGAACTGCTGGAATCCACCCTCGACAACCTTACCCAGGGGGTCAGTGTTATTGATGATAAGCAACGCCTGATTGGCTGGAACAAACGCTATATGGAGTTGATGGATTACCCCGAAGGCCTGGTTTATATGGGGCAGCCTATAATCGAGTTATTTAAATTCAATGCCGGGCGGGGCCTGTTTGGTGAAAAACGCCAGGATGCCCAAATCTCCAAGCGTATTAAGTACCTCAAGAGCGGTACTCAATATCGTTATGAACGCCCCTGGTTAAACAGCACAGTAATGGAAATACATGGCAATCCCATGCCAGCTGGGGGTTATGTTACAACCTACACTGACATTACATCCTTCAAGCAGATAGAGCAGGAACTGAAAGAATCCAATGAACTACTGGAACAAAGGGTACGCCAACGCACCGCTAAATTGAATGAAACCAACCTGGAACTCAATCTAGCCAGGCAAAATGCAGAGGTTGCCAACCAAAGCAAAACCCGCTTCCTCGCAGCTGCCAGCCATGACCTGCTGCAGCCAATGAATGCCGCACGGCTGTTTGTTTCTGTACTCCGGCAGAAGACCGAAAGCAATGAAGACGAAGAGTCCAGGCTGGTTATTCGTATTGATCGCAGCCTGAGTGCTGCTGAAGAGTTATTGTCTGCATTGCTGGATATATCCAAACTTGACTCGGGGGCATCGAAGCCTGAGCCGGAAGTTATTTCTGTCACCGATTTGTTTGAGCAATTACGCCGCCGGTTTAAGCCACTTGCAGTTAACAAAGACCTGAAACTGAGGGTAAAATCCTGTGATCACCTGATTTACAGCGATCGCAATATGCTCTACCGCATTCTGCAGAATTTCCTTGCCAATGCGATACGTTATACCGAAACCGGAGGTGTATTACTGGGTTGTCGCCTGCGTGGAAACCAACTGCGTCTCAGTGTTTGGGATACAGGGGTAGGCATACCCACCAACGAAGTGAAATCAATTTTTCAAGAGTTCCATCGGCTTGACTATGCCATGAGACTGAATGAAAAAGGACTGGGACTGGGACTGGCAATCTGTGACCGGATAGCCCGCATCCTCGACCTGTCGATTGATGTCAGTTCAACACCAGGACAAGGCAGTTGTTTTTCCGTGACGGTTCCTCTTAGCACTACTGCAGTGCTAGCCACTGAAAAACCAGTTATTCCAACAACCGCGCAATCACACATCAAGGGCCTGAAAGTCCTGTGCATTGATAATGAAGAAGATATCCTCGACGGGATGAATATCCTGTTGGATGGCTGGGGCTGTCAGGTTATTACTGCTGATACTCAATCCAGGGCCGGTAAATCCTTACTCACTGATGGCCTGCCGGATATTGTCCTGGTTGATTATCACCTGACCGAACAGTACAACGGCCTTCAGGTAATGGAGTACCTGGATAAAATTGCCGGCAAGAAACTGCCCGCGATTGTGATCACGGCAGACCGTTCTGATGAGCTTGAAGAGGCAGCAGAGAATGCGGGCTATGGGTTATTGCGTAAACCTCTACGTCCGGCCGCACTGCGCGCATGGATAAACAACACCATGCTGTTTAGAAAATAATCAGCCGGGCCGGGCAACAGCGAGCTGCTGGGCAATCAGCACGGCCTGGGTACGATTGTTGACTGCCAATTTTTTCATAATAGCCGTTACATGCGCCTTGATTGTCGCCTCGGAAACATGCAACTCATAGGCGATCTGCTTATTCAACAGCCCCTGGGTCATCAGCATTAACACCTTAAATTGCTGTGGCGTCAGCTCACCCATACGAATAGCAAGTGAAATTTCAGAGTCATTCCTTCCCGGCAGGTTCGACTGAACTGAATCCGGCGACCATATTTCACCCGTCAGCACGGTGTCGATCGCCGTGCAGATCTCAGCTGTACTGGATGACTTCGGAATAAAGCCCGCAGCCCCGTGATCGAGTGCCCGGCGAATTACCACCGGGTCTTCATTCGCAGAAATTATCACCACCGGCACGCCTGGATAGCGTTTGCACAGGTATACCAGCCCGGCAAAACCACTGACACCGGGCATGTGCAGATCCAGCAAAACAAGGTCTACGTCCCTGTTCTGGTCCACCAGATCCTGCAGGCTTTCAAAAGAACCTGCTTCAAGGTACTCCGCTTCACTGCAGTTGGCCTGCAGGGCTTTTTTTATCGCCTCTCGAAACAACGGGTGATCATCAGCGATGATCACCTTTGAAGGTTGCGTTGACAGGAAGCGGTTCATCATCATGTTTAACGGTTCATCCTTTCCTCAATCAGGCTATCAACCACACCGGGCTCAGCAAGTGTAGAAGTATCACCCAGGTTGCCATAGTCATTGGCAGCAATTTTGCGCAAGATTCTACGCATTATCTTACCAGAACGGGTTTTTGGCAGGGCCGGGGTGAATTGAATCAGGTCCGGTGATGCAATTGGACCGATTTCTTTACGTACCGTCAGGCGCAATTCATTCTTCAATTCATCGGTCGGTTCAATGCCAGCTACTGTGGTTACATAAACATAGATGCCCTGGCCTTTAATATCGTGGGGGTAACCCACAACAGCCGCTTCCGCGACGGCCGGATGGGTAACCATGGCACTTTCAATTTCTGCAGTACCCATGCGATGACCGGAAATATTCAGCACATCATCGACTCGCCCGGTAATCCAGTAATAACCATCTTCATCCCGCCGGCAACCGTCACCGGTAAAATAATAACCGGGGTAAGTTGAGAAGTAGGCTTCTATAAAGCGTTCGGGATTACCATAGAGGCCGCGCATCTGTCCCGGCCAGCTGTCGGTGATAATCAAATTACCTTCGGCAGCACCTTCGAGGAAATTACCTTCACCGTCAACCAGGGCTAGCTGCACACCAAAAAACGGTTTACTGGCTGAGCCGGGTTTGAGATCGGTTGCACCCGGCAGGGGAGTAATCATGATGCCGCCGGTTTCAGTTTGCCACCAGGTATCAACAATCGGGCAGCGCGCATCACCAACGACATGGTAATACCATTCCCAGGCTTCCGGGTTAATTGGCTCACCTACACTGCCTAATAATTTCAGCGAAGCGCGGGAGGTGCTTTTCACCGGATCGTCACCCTCACGCATCAGTGCGCGAATTGCTGTCGGTGCGGTATAACAGATATTAACCTGGTGCTTGTCTATCACCTGCCAGAAACGGCTGCTGTCCGGATAATTTGGAACACCCTCAAACATTAATGTGGTGGCACCATTGGCCAATGGACCATAGACAATATAGCTATGCCCTGTTACCCAACCAACATCAGCCGTACACCAGTAGATATCTCCGGGGTGATAATCAAATACATATTCATGGGTCATCGATGCATATACCAGGTAACCACCGGTAGTATGCAGAACACCTTTCGGGGTACCGGTTGAACCGGATGTATAGAGGATGAATAACGGGTCTTCGGCATTCATTTCTTCCACAGGACAATCGGCATCAACTTTGGATTCTGCTGCATGCAACCAGACATCCCGACTGCTGTCCCAGGCAACATCGGCTCCGGTATTTTTAACCACCAGGACTGTTTCCATGATCCCGGAAACGCCTTCGAGCTGAGCCGCAGCATCAACATTAGCCTTCAGGGGAATGGTTTTTCCACCGCGACGACCTTCATCTGCGGTAATCACGATTTTTGATTTGCAGTCGATAATCCGGCCAGCCAGTGCTTCAGGTGAGAAGCCGCCAAAAACCACCGAATGGACAGCGCCAATACGGGCACAGGCAAGCATGGCAATAGCAGCTTCAGGAATCATCGGCATATACAACGTTACCCGGTCACCTTTGACTACACCTTGTGCTTTGAGTACATTTGCAAATTTACACACTGATTCGTGCAACTGGGAATAAGTAATATGTTTATCAACTGAGGGATCATCGCCTTCCCAGATAATAGCGACCTGATCAGCTTTATCCGCGAGGTGGCGGTCAATACAGTTGGCGCAGACATTCAGGCTACCGTCCTCATACCAGCGGATATGCAGGTCGTCCTGGTTAAACGAGACATCCTTAACTTTGGTAAATGGCTTGATCCAGTCAATACGGCTGGCCGCCTCAGCCCAAAACCCTTCACTGTCTTCGATAGACTGACGGTATTTTGCTTCGTAGCTGTCATTGTTAATCCAGGCATTTTCTTGCCATTGTGCAGAAACAGGATAAATTTTTCCCATGATCTTGTACCTAAGTAATTGTGTAAGTGTAGTGTCTCTTTTCGGTTGCTTTACTTGCATTCGACCTTAGTCTGACACTTTCGTGTATATCTTATTAATACAGTGCCTATTCAACCAAAGTCTAATACACCTCGTCCATGATCTTGATCATGATGCTTGTGCATTACTAACAATTGGGAGAGGCCATGATGGTCAAATTGAATTATAAAAGATCTTTACTGCCCCTGGCAGTAGCCCTGGGACTGAGTATATCAGGCAATTTAATGGCTGATGGAAGTGAAATGGATGCCCTTTATGACCGCATTGATGCGCTCGAGGCACAGGTACAGGCTTTGCTAAAAAGCCAGGCCCAACCGGCCGCAGCAGTCGTTGATACAGTAGCTATTGAGGCTGCAGCGGCACAGGCGGCTGAAGTGAAAGCAACCGAGGTACTAGCTGAACATAAAGCGGCAGAAGCTGAAAAAGAACATAAACACAGCTATAAATTTGGTGGCTTTATCAAAACTGATGTGATGTATAGCGATTTCAGCAGTGGCTCAGTCGCCTCCGGTAGTGCAGGGAGAGATTTTTATATCCCTGGTACGGTCCCGGTCGGAACAGGTTCAGGAGAAAGCTACCTGGATTACCATATCAAAGAATCACGGATTAATTTTGCAAGTACTCACCAGTTGGATAACGGCGCCAAAATGCGCACCTTCATTGAGTTCGATTTCCAGCTAAGCCCTGGTGGGAATGAAAGGGTTTCCAATTCATTCAATCCGCGTGTGCGGCACGCCTTCTTCACCTACAACAACTGGCTCTTTGGTCAGACCTGGATGACCTTCTTTAATGTAGGTGCCTTGCCGGAAAATCTTGATTTTGTGGGCCCGGCTGAATCCAGCCTGTTCGGTCGTCAAGCGATGATCCGCTACACATCCGGTAACTGGCAATTTGCCCTGGAAAACCCGGAAACAACCATTACCCCTTATGGTGGTGGCGGTCGCATTGTTGCCGATGATAATTTAATGCCGGATGCGGTGGTGCGTTATAACATGAAAGGCGACTGGGGCAACTTTGTTATTGCCGGTACCTTGCGGCAACTGTCGTATGAAAACAACGCTGCTGGTATTGATGATTCAGATACTGGTTGGGGTTTAAGTCTGTCCGGTAAGATGAAAGTCGGTGCTAAAGATGATTTCCGCTGGATGGCCAGTGCCGGTTCCGGTATGGGTCGCTACTTTGGTCTGAACATTGCCAATGGTGCGGTTCTTGATGCCAATGGAAATCTTGAAGCTATCGATTCTTATGGTGTCTTCGGTTCCTACCGTCACTTCTGGAACAACCAGTGGCGCAGTAACTTCACCCTGGGTTATTCCAGCATTGACAATGACACCGCCCTTACTGGATTCGGTGTTACCTCTAATGCATCCAGCGCACATATCAACCTGATCTATAGCCCGGTTCCTAAAATGGACTTTGGTCTTGAATTGATGTTTGCTGACCGTGAAATTGAGAGTGGCGCTGATGGCGACCTCACCAGGTTGCAGTTCTCAGCCAAGTACGGTTTCTAAGATAAAAAATCTCTGCGATAACCGGCCACTTGCCGGAATATTAAAAGGGCCACGCAAGTGGCCCTTTTTTTTGGCTTGTAGGCTGCATTAAGCTTGCGAACGCATCGATGGTTTCATCACCCGGCTGTTAAACTATCGCCCAACTTCCCGGTGCGTTACGCCAGGCAAAGCCCGACTAACAGCACCCT
>JADFVZ010000086.1 GCA_015222805.1 Pseudomonadota bacterium | reverse complement strand
TGTTTCGTGCTCCAACCCCAACTCCCCCGCCTGTGGCATCACCCTGGGCATTGATAATGATATCTGTAGCAGTACCTATATTTCGTGCAAAAATACCATAATCACTTACGCCCGCCGCCAAACCAGTTGTGGTTATACTGGTACCACCTGTACCTTCGTTTCGTGCTATAACCCCGACCAAGCCCCCTGTGGTATCACCCTGGGCATTGATGATGATATCTGTAGCAGTACCGATACTTCGTGCGCTGATACCAAAATTGTCTGTAGCAAATGCCGTACCGGTGGTAGTCACAGTGGTTGTGCCTGTACCTTCATTCCTTGTATAGATCCCTGAATGTACACCCGTCACATCGCCAGCTGCTGTAACGCTTAGATCGGTTGCTTCAGAGCGGTTTTCTACGCTAATGCCTATTTCGCGTATACCCGTGACTGCACCTGATGTAGTAATGCTTGTAGCACCTGTACCACTATTATGGACACTAAGACCACTCCAGTCACCCGAGATTATCGAGCTATTGTCATCCACAAAAGTAATACCTGTATCAGTAACAGCATTAAGCAACTCAATCGCACTGCCTGCTGCTGTGGTAATCCCAAAGAGAGGATCTGTGGTAACCGTCAGGTTGGTTGCTGCAGGAGTTGGTGCTTGTGTGACATCCCCAGCGGTTGCAGGACCGGTACAGACAGAAGGACTGGCTGGTCCGCATACACCCGCATAAGCCTTGCGCCCGCCGTAACCCGATAATAAGGCCGTGGCAACGGCAGCACTAATCGCCAGACGTGACGACACGCTGATTTTATTACTCATAACGAAACACCCCATACACCCTGTAAATATTATTTAATTATTTAGTTTTTATATTAATAGTTTTGATTATTAATCATTTATAAAATGACACAGATTTATACCATAACCAGCGCAGCGCAACAACCAGCTATCACTAAATTGTTTTAAACAAATAACTGACTTCAAGTGAATAGCCAGAAACCCTGTACTAACTTCCTTTAAGTTAATCCCTGGGAGCCAGGGCAATCAGGCTGGCAGCCTCATTGGACTCCGGGGGCACTGCCATGGGCGTGGCAACGCCGGGAATAACTTCCAGATCATAGAGTTCAGCAATCTTGCCATCGATACGGAACCAGTCAACACAGGCGCCTGTAGTCAGGTCAATAATTTGCACACCACACCAGGGGTCGGAATCAGCATCTTCCAGTTTTTTATCCAGTGGCAACCCTTCAAAGCGCTTATAGCGCGGTTTGGATAAACCCACAAAAGCGTAGTTGCCATAAAATGCTAATCCTCGCAAGAACCCCGGACAAAAGACTTTCGGCTGAAAACTGCCCTCGCCATTCTCATCAATTTCAACCATACCTAATTCGCCGCTACCCGAATTTAATAACCACAACTGACCGTTATGCATTCGTGGTGAGTGAGGCATGGATAAACCTGTGCAAATGATCTCATTGCTGTCTACATCAATTACAATGCCGCCGTCCGCACGTCGGTCACGCCAGCCATCAATGGTATTGGAGCGACTGACCGCCGTAACATAGCGTGGCTTGCCATTTTCCATGGCAAGACCGTTGAGGTGACAGCGATCTTCATCGACAAGAGCCGAGATGAAGGGTGGCTTCCAGAGCATTTCAAAACTGTATTTGGGTGAAACAGTGGCCAGGCAGTTGTAACGGGTATTTACAAATACCACATTACCGTCTGAACCAATACCAACATCATGCGCGTCCAGATGTCCGGTCACATGTACGGTTCGGGGTACATAACAGGCATCGAAACTATGGTTAATGCGTTGTTCTGGCTCAAGGATGTTTTCAAATCGCATAATCTGATAACCGCCGGTCATGGTTAACCCGCCATTATCATCCATGCACAAGCCCATCGGCTTAGGCAAGCCTGCCTGGTGGATATTGATGCCATTTTCTTTATTGCGGCCAATCAAATACATCAAGCCAGACTGGTAGGAGGTAAAGGCAAAAGAAATATTAAGCTTAGCAAGCCTGGCCACAAGACCAGCTGACACCGAGTATTCTACCTGCTCTTCAGGTTTTTCCACTGCTCCTTCAGCAGTTGGATTTTGGTTGAGTTTTTCTTCAGGGCTATTGTTGTTTTCTTCAGCTTGCTTGTTTGAATTATTTTCTGAGCTCATTATTAGCCTTCACCTTTGATCGGTTCATGGATTAAATTATCTTATTCGCCGGTAGTAGAATTCAATGCATATATCGCAAAGCTACCCAGCCAGTGCCCACCTTCATAGCTGTCACCAACGATGGAAGGCAGGGAGTAATTAATGTGCTGGTTGGCAATAACCTGCAGATGGCCATATTCGGGAAGGCCCTGAGATATTTTGTTCAGGCTCCAGGCGCGTGAGAAATTTACTCCGTCCAGATGCACCAGTTTACCATCACTTCGATCTGAAACTTTACCGGTTTCCAGGGTATAGGCAGTATTTTTAAGTTGCGGTAAGAACACATTCAGCCATGACCTGAAATCAGCCATTGGCAATACGCGTTTCATAATCGCGGCTTCTTCCAGGCAAGGCGAGAGGAAATCAAAACCGCCGGGCTCCCATGTCATGGGACAGCCCTGGTCCTGCAAATAAAAATCCCTGGCGCGCTTTTCTATCAATGCCTTTAAGGTTGCATCTTGCACAGTATTTGCATAATCGAGTGCAAAAGAAAGACCAAATGCGGTATTGGGGTGTTCACCGACACGGATGGGATAGTTTAGTTTTGGTAAAAAGCCAATATATTTATCAACCATTAAATCAGTTAATGGTTGCAGGTTAACTTCCAGTTCCCGGGCTACCGGATCATCCCATGTATGGATTTCTTCTGCCAGCTTAAGCACCCAGGCCCAGCCGTAAGTGCGTTCGTAGATTTTATTATGCTTGCCGTGAAAATAGGCCACTTCATTAATGATATTTTCCCGGGAGATATTTGCCAGTAATTTCCCTTTAATCCCATCAGCATTATCCAGATCGGGAAACTGTTTTAGCAAAGACACTAAACTCCAGTGCCCATGAACAGCGGAGTGCCAGTCGAAACAGCCATAAAATGCGGGATGCAGGTCGCTGGGGGACTTTAGGTCACTACTGCCCCCAATCACCTGGTTCAGTTTATTGGGATATTCTGTATTCATGCAATCCAGGGGCAATTGCGCCAAACGATTTGCCTCAACCAGGTTAAGTTTTGGGCTTGCTTCTGTTTCCGAGGCAAAAGAACTGTAGCTCAATATCAAAAGCGGGATAAATAGCAAATAGGTGATTTTTATACTCATAACACTACTGTCCTGTTAACCAATGAGTCTTCATGCTGGTATGGGCTGGCATCCGGTAAGCTCTTTAAAAGAGCTGGTTTCCGGATAAAGCTATTCGCTTTTCCGGAATGACGGAGATTTTCTTTATTAGAGCTATTCACTTTTCGGAATGACGGAGATTTTTCTTATTCTCATTTCTCACGGATTCTTTTCAGTTTTTCAACCACTGGTTATATGTCATAAAATCAAATTATACGAAAGTAGACGGGTCAGCCGTGATTTATCAGGAAAAATCAAATCGTGTGAATCGGGTAGCACCACTAATGGCATCACTTATGAAATTGCTCCGGCCACCATTGACTATCCACAATTCAACACCTGCCTGCTGGCAAATATCTGCCGCCTGGAGCTTGGAAGTCATGCCGCCGGTGCCGAGGTCGGAGCTGCGTTCATCAATCATGCTGCGGGCGACATCCAGATTATTAACCTCACTGATAAACTCAGCCTCAGGGTCAGTATGGGGATTCCCCGTGAACAGCCCATCGATATCAGAGGCCAGGATTAATACATCAGCCTGCAATAAGCCGGCAACATAAGCAGACAGCTTATCGTTATCGCCAAATTCAAGCTCTTCTGTGGCAACGGTGTCATTTTCATTCACAATCGGCAAATAACCGTGAGCGAGAAGGTCATTGAGGGTATTACGGGTGTTTTCTTCGGCCACCGGATTGGAAAAATCACGGTAGGTCAGTAGGCACTGGGCACTGCGGATGTCGAAATCACGGAATATTTCCTGATAAATATGCAACAGCAGGGGCTGGCCAATAGCCGCCATAGCCTGCTTTGATTCCAGCAACTCCCAGTTATTCACGGCAATAAAATGCCGGGCGGCGGCTATCGCCCCGGATGATACCAGTACGATTTCATATTCATCACGCAAGCTGACGATCTGGCGGGCGATGTCTTCCACTTTGCCGCGCGAGATCCGGTCCGTGCCCGCAGTCAGGGTCGATGACCCCAGCTTCAGTACCAGTCTCTTCCTGCTTTTCTCACTCACGAATCTGTCCCTGTCCGTCAATAAACCATTTATTAGTCACCAGTTCACCCAGTCCTACAGGACCACGAAAATGCAGTTTCTGGGTAGAAATGGCGATCTCTGCACCGAGGCCAAACTCACCGCCATCAGTAAAACGGCTGGAAGCATTGTGGTAAACAGCGGCACAATCCACCTGCTGCTGGAACTCTTCTGCAAGCTTTCGGTTTTCAGTCACTATAACTGCCGAATGGCCACCGGAATACTGATTAATCATACTAATTGCTTCATCACTGCTAGCCACCCTGCCTAAGAGTATTTTAGCCGCAAGGAATTCCTCCGACCACATATCTTCACCCGGCATCGCCAACAACCTGCCACTGAGGGCACATACCGCAGGGTCGCCATAAACAGTCAAACCTAATGCTGCAAGATCGCCAATCAGTTTATCCAGTTTTTCAGGCAGCTCGGCAAGATCTTTGTGCAACAGAACTTTATCCAGGGCATTACAAACACTCAGCCGCTGCTTGCCATCAACCGCAATCCTGCTTGCCATATCGAAGTCGCAATCGATATCGATATACAGGAAATTATTCCCGCGACCGCTGATCAACGCCGGGACAGAGGTATTTTTCTGTACAAACTCGATCAACTTTTCTCCACCACGCGGAATAATCAGG
The DNA here is from genome assembly GCA_015222805.1 of Pseudomonadota bacterium. Lineage (GTDB taxonomy): Bacteria > Pseudomonadota > Gammaproteobacteria > Xanthomonadales > SZUA-36 > SZUA-51. Next base: position 15,501 of record JADFVZ010000086.1, on the reverse strand, counting down.
TCAATATTGTGGGTATTATCACGAATTAATGCCTGGGTCTGCTCCCGGTCCATTTGCAGGTACTCGACAAAACCCGTATCGACACCACTGTCTGCCAGTGCCCATTGCCAGAGATCAACCAGGTGCAGGTTGGTGTTAAGGGATTCTTTGCCACCTTTAAGCAGGATTCTATTTCCGGCTTTAAATGCAGTAACCGCCGCTTCAATGGTGACATCAGGACGCGACTCATAAATAATCAAGATGGTGCCGAAAGGTACGCTGCGGTTTTCAACCAGCAGGCCGTCTTCCCGTTGATAGTGATACAACACTTTTCCCTGCGGATCTTCTAGTGTGATAACTCTTTCAACCGCCGCAACCATGGCGTCAATTTTGGCATCATCAACTTTCAGGCGATCAATCAGGGCAGGATCCATATCCCGGTACATGGCAAGGTCTTTGGCATTGGCCACCAGGATCTGCTCCCGACTCTGATCGATAAGCCGTGACAAAGTGCGTAAAGTTTGATTCTTAATTGCAGTATTCATACTCTTATTGCTGTCTACTCAAAATGAGATAATATATTGTTTACAAACGGTATAGGTATTGACTCTGGTCAACTCAGGGTGCCATAGCCACCATTTAGCCAGCGACAGTTTTGTGCACCAATAGTAAAATAATACCGTATTACTGTAAGATTTTGCTGTACTTATGGATCTATTGATTAACCTTTCCCCTGGAATCGGTTAAATTAGCTTGTCCAACGAACAAATAAAAAAGGTAAAAATAAGAAAGCATGTCCGAAGACCTGATTAAATTGACCGACCTTTCCTTTGCCTGGGGTGAAAAGGTTATTCTCAAAAATATCAACCTGTCCGTCCCGCGCGGCTCAGTAGTTGCCATCATGGGGCCCTCAGGTGTAGGTAAAACCACGGTCATGCGCCTGATCACCGGACAATGGGTACCGACATCAGGTACGGTTGAAGTTGCCGGCCAGTGTGTTTCCAGCATGAGCCATAAAAACCTTTATAAAATGCGCCGCAATATTGGTGTATTACTGCAAAACGGTGCATTGTTTACCGACCTTGATGTATTTGAAAACGTTGCGGTACCAGTTCGCGAACATACCAATTTACCCGAAGCGCTCATCCGTCGCCTGGTTTTGATCAAACTGGAATCGGTGGGCCTGCGCGGTGCAGTCGACCTGATGCCCTCTGAGCTTTCCGGCGGCATGGCCCGGCGGGTTGCGCTGGCAAGGGCCTCGGTCCTGGATCCGTCCCTGATGCTCTACGACGAACCACTTGCCGGGCTGGACCCAATCGGCGCATCAACTATCCTGCGGCTAATCCGTGATACCAACGACGCCATGGAAATGACCAGCGTGGTCATTACTCACAGCGTCGAAGATATGATGGAACTGGCTGACTATGCCTATATAATCGCCAGCCAGAGCATTGTTGGCGAGGGAACCCCTGAAGAGCTGCGTCAAAATACCGACCCGCGGATTGTCCAGTTCCTCAACGGTGCAATTGATGGTCCCGTACCATTTCATTACCCCGCCGACGACTTGCATCAAGACCTGCTGGGATAAGGCTGACGATGTCTAAATCTAATTCAAATATGGATGCGATCAGCAAACCCCTGGCAACCCTGGGTCGCAGCGTGCTGTTTTTTGCCCAGATCCTGGGTTCTTTCCGGCCAGATCTTAAACAGCTGCGGGCAATCCTCGGACAGGTGTACTTTATTGGTGCTCGTTCACTGGTCATTATTATGATCTCCGGGTTTTTTGTCGGCATGGTGCTGACCCTGCAAAGTTATGTTGAGCTGAGTAAATTTGGTGCCACCGATTCTGTGGGTGCCGTATTGGCACTGTCCCTGTTCAGGGAACTTGGCCCCGTACTGACCGCCCTGTTGTTTTCAGGCCGCGCCGGGACCTCAATAGCAGCTGAAATTGGCTTAATGAAAGCAACTGAACAATTGTCTGCCATGGAGTTAATGGCAATCGACCCGGTTAAGCGGGTCATAGTACCCCGGTTTATTGCCGGTGTAATCAGCCTGCCTTTGCTGTCCATGCTGTTTAATTTACTCGCAGTTGCCGGCGGAGCTGCCTATGCGATATATATTATGGGTATCGACAGCGGCATATTCTGGGGCAATATGGTTGCCAGCGTTGAGTTTCAGAGCGACTTTATGATGAGTTTCTGGAAAAGCCTCGCGTTTGGCATTATTACCAGTTTTGTTGCCGTTTTTTCCGGTTATTTCACCACCCCGACCGGTGACGGGATTGGCCGCGCCACTACCCAGACAGTAGTTGTCAGTGCCGTAGCAGTACTGATTGTTGATTTTTTAATTACCGCATTAATGACCTGGACTTAAGAGAAGTAACACCATGAGATCACGACATTCGATAGAAATCATGGCAGGCCTGTTCCTGCTGCTGGGCGTCATTGCCCTGATGTTCCTGGCATCCACTGCAACCGATATGGGTAGCAAGCTAGGCAAAGAACACTATAGCCTCAGCCTGCGTTTTTTAAATGTTGGTGAATTAAAGGCAAGGGCTCCTGTAACCATTGGTGGAGTAACCATTGGTGCTGTCAGGAAAATTAAACTGGACCCGGTGACCTTTGAAGCCATGGTGTTCCTGGATATCAACCAGAAGTTTAATCAGATCCCAACAGATACCAGCGCATCCATCCTCACCACAGGCATCCTCGGAGATAAATATGTCGGACTAGAGCCGGGCGGGGCCCTGGAAGTGCTTGGCGATGGTGATGAAATCACTTTTACCCAGTCAGCCATAGGTATTGAACAGCTCATTGCAAAATACCTGTTTAGCGTCGGTAATGAGGATTCCTGATAATGCAATCAGCCATAGTAAAAACCATTTTCCTGACCCTGCTACTTGCTTTTAGCCTGCCGGCAACTGCAATGGAACCGCGCGATATCATCCAGGATAGTGCCCATGATATTTTTGACATCATCAATACCAACCGTGCCGATTATGAGGCCCATCCGGAAAAGCTTGTGCAACTGGTAAATGATATATTGATGCCGTGGTTTGATGACATTTATGCCGCAAGACTGATACTGGGCCGTCATGGACGTGGTGTTCCAGCTGACAAAATACAGGCATTTGCAAGCGCAATGCAGGACCTGCTGGTACAGCGTTACGCCAACAGCATGCTGCGTTTTAAAAGCAAAGACCAGCTGCAAGTCCTCAAACTGCGTGGTACAAACACTGATAAACTAACCCGTGTCCGCGCTCGCATCGCCATGGACAACAACCAGTGGATACCGGTAGAGTATTCATTCCATAAAGTTGGAGATATGTGGAAACTTTTTGATGTAACTGCAGAAGGTATCTCTTATATTATCACCTACCGAAATCAAATCGGGCCGATGGTGCAGGCAGATGGGCTGGATGCGGTAACCGAGAGCCTTCGCTCCGGTACTGTTGAGCTGGCAGATAACTAGGAATGAATAAAAATGGCAACCCGGCTTTTGAACTCAGTGATGGCAAACTCAAGTTGCACGGTAACCTGACCCTGGATACCGTAAAATCCATCTATTTAGAAAGCCTGCCGCTGGCACAGCTGGATGAGCTGCCAGAGCTAATCGACCTTACAGATGTTACCCGGGTGGACAGCTCGGGACTGGCATTGCTGCTGGAGTGGCAAAGCTGGGCTGTGGGGCATGACCACCACTTTTGTTATTGCAATGCACCGGAAAAACTTTTGAAACTGGCCTCGCTTTGCGGTGCCACCGATGTACTGAATATGGTTTGCTGTACCGATGAATAATAAACCCCTGCAGCAATGGCTGCTTATCCTGTTTTGCAGCCTGTTGCTCAGCGCATGTGCAAGCAATGTGCCTATATCCGACCCTGAAAACGATCCATGGGAAAGATATAATCGTTCAGTCCACAAATTTAATAAAACTTTTGATAAGGCGCTGTATAAACCCCTGGCCAGTGGATACAACAAAATCACTCCGGAACCCATCAAAGAAGTACTCGGGAATTTCCTCAACAACCTGGCTTATCCCAATACCATTATTAATCTCTTCCTCCAGGGACAGTTTCGGAATGGCCTGACCGGCACTGGCCGCTTCCTTATTAACAGCACAGTGGGTATTTTTGGCATCTTCGATGTTGCCAGTAGTGCCGAAATCCCACTACACGATGAAGACTTCGGCCAGACACTGGCAGTTTGGGGTTGGGATAACAGCCGTTATTTTGTCCTGCCTGTATTCGGCCCATCCACAATCCGTGACGGCTTTGGCCGTATCGGCAACACCTACATGGATCCAGTCAGCTACCTGGCTAGCAAGGAGAATATCTGGGCACCCTGGATTATCGATAAACTGCATGTGCGTGTACGCCTGATGAACCAGGAAGAAACGATTGAATCCAGCTATGACCCCTACATTTTTATTCGTGATGCCTGGTTGCAAAATCGTGAATTCAAAATTTATAACGGTGACCCGCCGGCACTGGACTATGAGGCCTTTCTTGAAGAGTAGTTGCGCCTGCTTGGCATAAAGGGTAATCTTTTTCCTTCATTGCAGTGAATAACCGGAGAGCCTTTCATGCTGCCAAGAACTTTGCACCTGGTTGTGCTGGGTGCATTTTTACTATGGGGGTGTGACGAGAATTCTGATTCAGGGGCAAACCCTGAAGTGGTTTTCAGGCATGCGCTTGAGGGCTCTCCAACCAGCCTTGATCCCGCGCATGCATCCACTGTGTATGCAAAATTCCTCACCCTAAACCTTTATGACACCCTTTATCGATACAAGTACCTGGCCCGACCCTATGAACTAACACCCAACCTCGCAGAATCGATGCCGGAAATCAGCGATAACGGCCGAGTTTACACAATCCGTATAAAGTCCGGCACTTATTTCCAGGATGACCCGGCTTTTACTGACGGCAAGGGTCGGGAAGTCACTGCTAAAGATTTTATCTATAGTATTAAACGTCAATTTGACCCACAAACACGGGCCCAGGGTGCCTGGCTATGGACTGATCACATCAAAGGCCTGAAAGCCTGGGGAGAGGCCGGTGCAGATTACGCTGAGCCGATAAGCGGTCTGCAAGCCCCTGGGGAATACACGATTAAAATCACCCTGACTGAAGCCAGCCCATTGTTTACCCATTCGTTGACACAGGGGTTTGCGGCTATTGTCCCGCACGAGGCGGTCAAAAAATGGGGGCGTGAATTTTCCAGCCACCCTGTAGGTAGCGGCCCGTTCCAGCTAGAATCATTCAATACTACAGAAGCTCTTTTGGTCCGCAACAGCAACTACCGAAAAGAATTTTTTTCGATCACAGCCGAAGGTGGCTATCCCGGGAAATATACTGATTTAATTCCGCTGGAAGGCAGGCAAATACCGTTGGCGGATCGTATCGAAATACCCTTCATCAAGGATGAAAGTGCCCGTTGGAACGCACTGGAAAGCGATAATGTTGACGGCATTCTCGCACCAGCCACTTTACTGGAACAAATTCTTGCAACTGACGATACGGGTAACAAGATTTTAAAACTCAATCCCGTATTGGCCGAAAAGTATCAACTGCTTGCAACCCGTGAAGCCGGATTTATACACTTTGACTTTAATCTGGATAACACTGAGATTGGCTATCATCCTGACCCTGTGAGAAATGCCGCCAACCACGCACTTCGCTGTGCAATACGAAAAAGTTATGACTGGAATGCTCGCAATAGTGTTTTTTCACAGGGAACCGGCCTAGTTTTTGCAGGGGTTATTACTCCTGTTGTCGAAGAATATGATCCCGAATTTGCACCTGATTCCATTCGCCATGATCCAGGCGGAGCACGGGAGTTGCTCAAACAACATGGCTGGACTGCCGAAAACCTGCCCACACTGACTTATGGTTACGCCGTCTCGGTTACTGAAAACCAGATGTTTGAGCAGTTCCGCGGGTTTTTAATTGAAACGGGTTATCCTGCAGAAAAAATACAGGCAAGGAAATTTGCAAATTTTGGTGACTTTATGCGTGCCATGAACGAAAGCGAATTGAATATTATCCCTTCCGGCTGGGAAATGGATTACCCTGATGCCGTTGACACCCTGCAGTTATTTTACGGACCCAACCACACGCCGGGCTCCAACCATGCCAACTTCAATGACCCCGAATATAACCGCCTGTTTCGTCAGTCCCGGCACTTGCCCCCATCGGCACAGCGAAAGGAAAACTTTAACCACCTCAACCAGATTGTGACCGATGCCTGCGCCACTATATCGGGGCTGGCACGCACGCGTATTTTTATCTGGAATAAACATGCCCGGGTGCTGCCGGATCGTGCATTTACCGGCGGTTATTTCCTCCGTTTTGCCTCGGTGGATCGGAAAGGGAATTAAGCTAAAGGTCAACAAGTGAATATATTGATTACGGGTGGCAGCGGGTTTATTGGTTCAATGTTATGCTCGCGACTACTAGAAAAACGGCACAATATTGTAGTTCTAAGCCGGCATCCCGAAAAGATCAAAGCGAATATGAAATGCATCAGCCAACTTGAGCAATTAACGGCTGAAAACAGTTTCGACATTGTCATTAACCTTGCCGGTGAACCGATTGCTGACAAGCGCTGGTCCAGGCATCAAAAAGAAGTGATTTATAACAGCCGAATTAACACCACAAGACAGCTTATTGAATATTTCAAAAAATCCCGACACCGGCCAGAATTATTCATTAGTGCTTCAGCCATTGGCTATTATGGTATTGGTCAGACAAATGAAAGTGTGAATGAAGAAGCAACGGGTGATCAGAGCTTCTCAAGTCAATTATGCCAGCAATGGGAAGCCGTAGCATCGCAAGCCAAAGCACTTGGAATTCGCACTTGTTTATTACGCACAGGGATTGTTCTGGGCAAAGGTGGAGGAGCTTTGAAAAAAATATCACCGCCTTTCAGACTGGGCCTTGGAGGGAAAATAGGTAATGGTAATCAGTGGATGTCATGGATACATCTAGATGACTTAGTCGGCATTATTTTGTACTGCATTGAGCATAAGAACATCACTGGGGCTGTTAACGGAACAGCACCCAACCCAGTAACAAACAAACTGTTCACTAAGGTTTTGGGGAAAACACTGGAACGCCCAGCTATCATTCCGCTGCCAGCAGTAATAGTAAGATTGTTAATGGGGCAAATGGGCGAAGAATTGTTGTTGGCAGGCAAAAAGGTTTTGCCGGATAAAATTATTAAAGCAGGCTATAAATTTAAATATAAACAGTTGGAACAAGCCCTGTTAGATGTAGTATGAGGTTCAGATGCACAGCAGCGTATATCAAGGTACACCATGGATCTTCAGATGAAATTCAAGATTCTGCTATTAGCATTCTTCACTCTCTCTGCTTGCAGCCTGGTGTTTGAACTCGGCTGGAACGATGTTAGGATAGCAAACACACTCAATATACAAACCGCATCTAACCCAAACCTGGTTGGATGTGAAATTGTAGAAAAACGGGTTTACGGATAAATCATGATTACTTCAGCTTAATCAAATTCGGAACACTGAATCAGCGGGTCTAGCTAGCTTAGTCTCGTATATTTCAGCGTGACGCACCTGGTAGTTAACAGCTCTTTATCACCTGGAAATATACAATTGATATAAGACACTGCACTAGCGCCTACCAAAATCTATTGTCACCACCTCACAACAACCGAAAAACCATGGAACCTGCCTGCGCGACAATGCCGCATATGGAAAGCCACGTGTTTTCGGCTACACAAAAATAACAGGAATACTTATGCCTAGACTCGAAGGAAAAACCGCATTAATCACTGGCGCAGCCCGGGGAATTGGACAGGCTATTGCCGAGTTATTCTCCGCTGAAGGTGCTCGGGTAATCTTATCTGATATTAATGATAGGCAAGGACGAGAAGTTGCTAATAAAATCGGCAAGAATGCTGTGTACATGCACCTGGATGTTTCGCAGGAGGCAGACTGGAAGCTTGTGGCCAAAGAGATAGAGAAATCATATGGGCAGCTAAATATTGTTGTAAACAATGCCGGCATTATCGGCTTTCTTGAGACCCAGGGACCACACGACCCTGAAAACCTTGATCTTGATAGTTGGCATAAGGTCCATGAAACGAATTTAGATGGAGTTGCACTTGGCTGCAAATACGGTATTCGATTAATGAAAAATTCCAGCCAGGCAAGTATAGTAAATATTTCATCCAGATCGGGTATTGTTGGAATTCCAGCGGCCACAGCGTATGCTTCAAGCAAAGCAGCCGTACGCAACCATACAAAATCAGTGGCCCTGTATTGTGCAGACCATAGCTATCCAATAAGATGCAACTCAATCCATCCGGGTGCAATCTATACCCCAATGTGGGACGCCATGCTGGGTGAAGGAACACAGCGCGAAGCCGCCCTTAAAGATGTTGCTGCCGGTGTACCACTTGGGATTATGGGGGAACCCATGGATGTTGCCTATGCAGCACTCTACCTGGCAGCTGATGAATCGCGATATGTGACCGGCATTGAACTCAACATCGACGGTGGTATTCTTGCTGGCAGTACCGCAGCACCATCAACTACATAGTTTAAAACCATGAGGACCATCATAAATGGAAGTTTGCGTAAAACGTGCCACAGCCGTGGATATTAACGAAGTCGGTAGATTATTTGATGCTTACCGGGTCTTTTATAAACAAGCCACTGATATAAATTTGGCTATAAATTTTATCGCAGAGCGGATAAATAATGATGAGTCGGTTATTTTTTATGCCATCAGCAGCAATGGGAATTACCTGGGTTTCACACAGTTATTCCCCAGCTTCTCATCAGTATCAGTAAAGCGCCTATGGATCTTAAATGATCTTTATGTTTTACCTGAAGCCCGCCGCTCAGGCGTTGCAAAAAAACTGATGGCGGCAGCGAAGGCTTTTGCCGCCGAAACAAATGCGAAAGGTGTTAGCCTTTCTACTGCCGCAGATAACCTCAACGCCCAGGCCCTGTATGAGTCGCTTGATTATCAAAAAGGCACTGTGTTTTATAATTATTTTTTAGACACAACTGCATCCTGATATTTACCAGGCGGGAGCTTTTCACCTTAGGCTCTGATATCAGAAAATACATCCCTGCTCATATACCAAACAGAGGGGTGCTAAACTTAGCCAATGCCGATTTTCATCCAAAAAACACTTTATAGTCTAAGCCTGCTGCTGGGTGTGACTTTTATCAGTTTTATGCTGATGGTGTACTTTGGACCTGACCGCAGTTATGCAATTGCCGGCAAGAACCCGGACGCAGCACAGCTAGAGGAAATTCGTCAGCAACTCGGTTATAACCAGCCACTGACAAGTCGTTACCTGGGTTACATAAAAGACCTCGCCAGCTTCAATCTGGGCCTGTCAGAGAGTAGCGGCAAACCGGTTGCGCGGTTATTGGCTGAAACCATCCCCACATCTTTACTGCTACTGCTACCGGGCTTTTTAATCGGCAACCTGCTGGCATTGATGCTGGCAATGATTGCCGCCTGGTACAAACACAGCTGGCCTGACCGCCTGCTAACCAACCTGTCACTGCTTGGGGTTAGCATCAGCTTCCTGATTATTATTATTGTGCTTTCGACCTGGCTATGTACGCCCCAGGGTTTAAACCTGTTTCCGAGCAGAGGCTGGCGGGTTGATGGCCTCAGCTCATGGTTAACCTATGCAACCGTTCCCAGCCTGGCGTTAATTTTTGTTACTGTATTTTTTAACCTGCGTTTTTATCGCGCCTTACTGCTGGATGAAATGGAGCAAGACTATATTCGAACCGCCCGTGCATATGGTGCCGGGCCTTTCGCCATTATGTTCAGTGAGGCTTTGCCGAACACCCTGATACCCATTTTGACCCGGCTGTTGTTCTCCCTGCCCGCCATTCTGGTTTCAGGGTCCCTGGTACTGGAAAGTTATTTCGGCATCCCCGGTATAGGCAAAGTTAGTTTTGATGCTATTTTCAATGCGGATCAACCTGTACTCAACGCCATTGTTTCACTCTCGGCAGTTATGATTGTTGTGGTTACCTGGCTGGCTGATTTTATCTATCCACGCCTGGATCCGCGCATAAGCCAGCATCTGGTAGTGCGATGAGTTCCAGCCTGAATCAAACAAAACCAGCAGACCCCATCTTTTTTCCTCAGTTAGGGGTTTTGGTTTTTTTCGGTTTGATTGTCGTTCTAATCATCATGGCGGTTTATCCTCTGCCCGACTGGCAGGTCATCAGCCCCGACCGTTTTGCCGGCATCAGTCAGGAACACCCCCTGGGCACCAACGCCCTCGGTCAGGATATTGCCGCAAGAGCAGCGCAGGCCAGCTGGCACTCGCTGCGAATTGGTTTCATAGTGACCATTTGCGCCGGTTTCCTCGGCATGCTCCTCGGACTGGTTTCCGGCTGGTACGCCGGTCGCTGGCCGGACGCTACCATCCTCTGGCTAACCGGTGTTATGGAGGCAATACCTTTTTACCTGTTTGTTGCAGCAGTTGCGTATGCATTCAGGCAATTAAGCTGGTCTATGGAACTGGCGATGGTGGTTACCTTCTGGACCACAATGACACGCCTGGTGCGGGCAGAAGTAATTCGCCTGAAACAACGGGATTTTATCCTCGCTGCCCGGGCCATCGGCTTATCGCCGGCGAAGACACTTACAAGCCACATCCTGCCCAATGCCCTACCAGTAATACTGGTGCAATTTAGTATGATCTTTATTGCCGCGATAAAAGCTGAAGTCATACTCAGTTTCCTGGGGCTGGGCAACAGCAGTACTATCAGCTGGGGTTTAATGATCTCAGAGAGCACCCAGGAGGTTATCGCCGGTCACTACCTGAATTTTTTCAGCGCCTCGATTTTATTGTTTATGCTGATTTATTCCGTTAGTTTGATCACCGACAGCCTGCAAACCCGCACCGACCCGCGCCAGGGGGTTGCCTGATGAACCCACTGGTAAGCATCCGGGATCTCAGTGTGAGCTATCCGGGCCGGGGCACGGCATCCGCGCTTAAACATATCAATCTGGACATTCACCATGGTGAGACCGTGGGACTGGTAGGTGAATCCGGTTGTGGTAAAACCACCCTGGCACTGGCATTGATGGGGATGTTACCGCCGGGTTGTGCCTGGCAGGGCGAGATTTCCATCGCTGGTCAGCAAGTGGATTTTTATCAACAAGCCGGTCGTGCTTCAGCACGTGATCAGTGCGCAATGATCTTTCAGAATCCGCAAACCTCGTTGAATCCGGTGATTGCAATCGGCAGGCAAATCATTCGCATTATCAGGCGCCGGGGCGGCCTGGAAAAACAGCCAACCCAGCAGCGGCTGGCTGAAGTGCTTAGCCTGGTAGAACTGCCGGCTGAATGCAGTAAGCTCTATCCTCACGAATTGTCTGGCGGCATGCAGCAGCGAGTCCTGTTGGCAATGGCGCTGGCACGGCAGGCGAATATCCTTATAGCCGATGAACCCACAACAGCACTCGATGCTAGTACAAGAATGCAAATCCTGGCCTTACTTAACCGTTTGCAGCAGCAACAAAACCTTGCTGTACTGTTAATCAGCCACGACTTATCGGCAATTGCCCGGGTTTGCCGACAAGTGCTGATTCTCTACCAGGGCCGGGTTGTTGAGCAAGCCCCACAAGAACTTATTTTCAGGCAACCGCGTCACCCATACAGTGCTGGACTGCTGGCTGCAATCCCGAAAATACACCGGCGACGCCCTGACAAGCTGCTTAGTTTACCGGGTGATGCCAGCCTCGAAGCCGTTACCTCCGGTTGTGCATTCGCACCCCGTTGTTCGCGGCGGGATGTATATTGTGAACAGCAATTACCACCGTTGAATTGCGCATTGGACCTCCAGCAGCGCTTCGCCTGTTTCAATCCCAGGCCAATCCAGGGTGGGTTGAAATGAATCAGCCCAACAATTCTACCGGTGTTCACGCTACGGGGTTGATGAAATTATGGCCGTCCCAGAAAAAAAACCAGCAGGATCGGGTTGGACTTAATAACCTCGACCTCATCATTCCAGCGGGTAAAACTTTTGGTCTCGTAGGTGAGTCCGGCAGCGGCAAATCCACCCTGGCCCTGGCATTGTTACGCCTGATTAAACTGGATGCCGGTGAAGTCTGGATTGACGGCCAGGCTATACACGCCCTGGATGAGAAGGGATTACGCAACCAGCGCCAGCATATGCAGCTAATCTTCCAGAACCCACTGGCTGCCCTGGACCCTCGTCACAGTGTTGGCGATGCGATACTTGAGCCACTGGTCCTGCATAATGTCGGCACGGCAATCCAGCGACGACAACAACTGCAAAACTTATTCGAGTTGGTTGGGCTTGGCCGGACCCTTGCCAGCCGCTACCCCCATCAGCTTTCCGGAGGCCAGCAACAGCGGGTTATGATTGCCCGAGCACTCGCATCCCGACCCAGCTTCCTGATTGCAGATGAACCGGTTTCCGCCCTGGATGCCCCGATCCAGGCGCAGATACTCAACCTGTTGCGTGATTTACAAACCGAGCTTGGCTTCACCATGTTATTTATCTCCCACGACCTGGCCGTGATTCAATTTATTGCTGATCGAATTGGAGTCATGTATCACGGCCAGTTACTGGAACAGGCCGAGAACAATGAGCTATTCAGCAATCCCTGCCACCCGTATACCGAAAGTTTATTGACAGCGGCAGGAGCCAGCCACCAATCTGCCGTCGTTAACCCTGGCAAACAGCAGCAAGAGATTAACCAGGGCCCGAACAGTTGCATCTATGCGCATAGCTGCCCCAGGGTTATGCAGAAGTGTCGCCACCATGAACCCTCACTCAGGTATATCAACAAATCACCGCCGCATTGGGTAAAATGCCTGCATTATGAAAATTGAAAAACACAGCGGTTTTAAGTTATTCCTGCTACTGATAGCTCTTATCATGTTGAGTTCCTGCGGGGGAAAACAGCGTAAAGTAAGAAACCAGCCTCCGCAGATTTTCATTGCCAACATAGAAGTTATCGGTGAAGAAATTCGCTTCGAACTGCAGATAAGGAATATCAATAACATTCCCATTCCCGAGGCACAGGTAACATTTGAATTTTATTTTGAAGACTCACCCGTATTTGATGGCGTGCAAACACTGAATCTAAGCCTGGATGGTCGTGGTACCGAGAAAACCAGCTGGCAGGGTAAGGCTGCCCCGCTAGCCATCCAGCGCCTGAACGACCTGACTAAGGGGAGTATCAAAGATCTTGACTACCAGTCTAAAGGCGAAATGATTAATTTAGGCACTAAGAAAAAACTGGCATTCAGCAAACATGGCAAAGTTTTTGCCGTACCCGGAAAACCCGGTCACTTCCGTGTAGCCGGGGTTTCAGACCGTAGCCGTGTTAACCGCGAGGCAATAAACCGGGATGAGAATTACTGATAGCAAACCTGAGCTTAGCTTACTAAAGAAAATATAAAACACATTTTGCTTTCGCAAAGCCATCAAGTAATAAACATCTCGATATGCGGAATATTATCCTCTAGATATTCTACACCCGTGGGCTGAAAGCCAAGACTGCAGTAGAATTCCCTAAGGTGGGACTGAGCTGACAAGCGCATACCAGTACCCGGATATCGGGCCCTGGCGCCTTCCATACCACGTTCCATCAACTCACGGCCTAGACCGCCACCACGCTGTTCAAGGCGGGTAATAACCCGACCAATGGCTGGCTCGGAGTATTTTACCCCCGGCCCGAGCAGGCGCAGATAAGCAACCAGTTCGTTGCCCAGCACGCCGCATAAATGCCCGGCCTGCTGATCAAGGTCGTCCATATCCTGATACGGGCAATCCTGTTCAACCACAAACACCTGGGTTCGCAGTGCCAGCATCTGATACAACTGCTCGTTACTGAGCTGATCAAATCGATACCAGTTCCAAATCGTATTGTTCGTGGACATTCAGCTACAATTCTCTTTATCAATAATTAGCAATTATCATAACCCATGACCAAGCCTGATAACTCCCTGTCTCACCTGCCCTTATTTGTTGCCATTGAAAGCCAGCCTGAAAGTATTCGCCAGGGACCGCGGATGTTCTCCAGGAGTATGGCGCAGCAATTGCTTGCCCACTTGTCTGCAGATCTTTCCAGCATACTCCCTGATGTACAGCAGACTGCGATAACTGCCAGCGCGGCGCTGTATGACCAAAGCCAGTTATTAAGGGCTGGCTTACCCATCTTCAGCACTTTGTCAGAACTGCTTGAAGCCAGTTTTTCCGGCCAGGATTTCCAACCGCGCCTGCTGGCGTTTGGTGCGCATAAGGGGCAACTGCCCAACATCAGCCTGATGCCCGATAGCAACCTTGCAGGCGGACCATTCCAGCTCATACCCCTGCAACTGAGTGCCGATGCAGAAAAAATCAGTGCACTGGCGGAACAATTGGAACACCAGTTGCTGGAACACGGACAACTTTCCGCCCACAGCGCCCAATGGCTGCAGGAAGAACTGGGGCAAAAAATAGTACATGCCCGTTTTATGACCCTGAATGACCTGCTGGCCATGCTCTATATGCAACTGGAAACTATTGGCCTCGAGCCCCTGTGGCAATGGTTTGAGAAGATGTTACAGAATCCGGATTTTGAAGATCGCATTGGTCTGGCAAACGGACCAGAGCTTCAATACCATGACGGTAAAGCCCTTATTCACTTCTTAACTTTTGACCAGTGGGCCGCCGGCATGTCTGAAGATGATTCCTTAACCGAGCCGAGTCAAAGTTATTTAAGCTGGTTAAATAAATATCGCCAGGCCACCTTGTTACTTGAAGCCCATGGAATTAGCCTGGACATTCACGGGATTCATTCCCCGGACGAACAACAATCCGGATCCCTGTACTGTGAACGCAGCAGCATCATGTCGACAGCTGAAGGCATTACCCATCATATTGATCCTCAACTGGGATTAATCGCCAGCAGTGCCAGCCTCAATGGACAACAATTTAATTATTATCCATTGCAATCCGCTGGACTTGAAGAACTCAGGGCTTTGTTGAGTGCACGCTATCCAGGCCTCGCTATAGCTGATCAGTATAATGGGCTTTGCCTGAATCAAAGCGGCAGTAAGCTGACACTTAAACATGGATAAAAAATACAATAAAAACCCCCTGGCCTGTGTCAGCGAGTCACTGATTCACGGACGCGGACTGTTTGCCCGCTGTGATATTGCCGCGGAGTTAGTTATCGGCACTTACGCAGGTAAAAAAACCAGTGACAACGGCATGCATGTACTCTGGATCTGGGATGAGAATAACGAAAAATGGATAGGCGTGGATGGCGATAATGAAATGCGCTTCCTGAATCACTCCACCCAACCTAATGCAGAGTTCGATGATACTGACTTATACGCTTTACGGGATATCACCGCAGGTGAAGAAATAACCTTCGACTACCAGTGGGAAGAAGAGGATACGGATGAAGATGGGGTCGATCAGGCTTGAATCTGCTGAATTCAACCCCATTTCAAGCTGATACCTTTCAATCATATTTCCACA
>JADFVZ010000085.1 GCA_015222805.1 Pseudomonadota bacterium | reverse complement strand
GCTTGACTGTTGAAGTCAATAAACCTACTCCGGAAGAACAGCAACAGCTTTGGTCAGAGAGTTTACAAGAAAAAGCGAATGATTTACCACAGCGACTATCTGAGCAGTTCTCATTTAGCCATAGCGAGATTAAACGGCTGGCTTATGGTGCTCAGAATGAAGAAACCGAAAACGAATCAGTAGTTAGCCTGGCCACCGGTGAAAAATTGTGGCTGGCCTGTCGCATTGAAGCCCGTGCAGGAATGGAACAACTGGCGCAACGCATAGACGTTAAGGCTGACTGGCGTCAATTAATACTGCCGCAGGAACAAAATGCCCTGCTCCAGCAAATAACCGATCAGGTCGCCCAGCGAAACCGGGTTTATGAAGACTGGGGGTTTCGCGAGCAAATGAACCGTGGGCTAGGGCTTAACGCGCTGTTTGCCGGCGAAAGTGGTACCGGAAAGACCATGGCAGCCGAAGTGATAGCCAATGCTTTAATGCTTGATCTTTATCGCATCGACTTGTCTTCAGTGGTTAGCAAATACATCGGTGAAACCGAAAAAAATCTGCGCAAGCTATTTGATGCGGCAGAAGACAGCGGAGCCATCCTGTTTTTTGATGAAGCCGATGCATTGTTTGGTAAACGCAGTGAGGTTAAAGACAGTCATGATCGTTATGCCAATATCGAGATTAATTATCTGTTGCAACGCATGGAATCCTATCGAGGCTTGGCGATACTGGCGACTAATATGAAAGGTTCTCTGGATAAAGCCTTTATGCGGCGGTTGCGGTTTATTGTGGATTTCCCGTTTCCCGGAGCAGAACAACGCAAGGAAATCTGGCAGAAAGTTTTTCCGAACAATACGCCCGTTGAAGGTTTGGACTATGAACGGCTGGCTAAATTAAATCTTACAGGGGGTAGCATCCTCAATACAGCTCTAAACGCTGCATTTCTGGCAGCAGAAGGTGATAAGCCGGTGACCATGCCATTGGTATTAAATGCCGCACGGACAGAATTCAAAAAAATGGAGCGACCTGCAAAAGAGTCTGATTTCCGCTGGCTACATACAACGGAGGCAAAATGAATATTAATTTACATATAGAGCGGCTGGTTTTGGATGGCGTTAATATTGCACCTGGTGAGCGGCATTTACTGCGTTCTAGTGTAACAACTGAACTCACCCGAATGCTTAATAACGGTGGTCTGGCACATAATCTTATTGAAGGAGTTGATTTACCTAGGCTATCTACAAGAGGTATTCAATTAAATAACACCCAATCAATGGAACTAGCTCAACAAATCGCACAATCAGTGTATGGAGGAATTGGTCATGAATAGATTAAATGTTGCACAGCAAACCAAAACTGTAAATTTATTACCTCCTGCTCAAGGCATACTTCAGCGCAAGTGCGCTTGTGGGAGTAAAACCGTTGCTAGTGGAGAATGCAGGGAGTGCGCGAAGAAAAAAAAGGGACTACAGCGCAAGCTTGCTATTGGTGCAAGTAATGACCCGCTGGAACAAGAAGCGGATCGGGTTGCTGAGGAGGTGATGGCGAAGTCAATTAATTCAAATGTTGGCAGCAGACCGCTACGGATTCAACGCTACACGGGGCAAACCAGTGGAGAGACTGGTACCGCACCTGCCAGCGTAGGCCGCGTTCTTGCCAGCGGTGGCAGGCCGCTTGATCCAGCGCTACAGCAAAACATGGAGCAGCGTTTCGGCCACAATTTTTCTCGGGTGCGGGTACATTCCGGCGCGGCTGCCGAGCAGTCGGCGCGAGAGGTGGGCGCCAATGCCTACACCGTGGGGCACAACATTGTGTTCGGTCGTGGTCGCCTCGCGCCGGGGACGCACGAAGGGCGGCGACTGCTCGCCCATGAGTTGACGCATGTGGTGCAGCAGGCAGGCTGCCCGATGAAAGTGCAAAGGCTGGCTCACACATATACTTTTATTTCGAGAGGTTCGTATGGACAAACAGCTCCAGGATTTACGAGACCTTCTTGCGCTATAATAGGGGGAGCCAGTGTTTTGGTTGTCGGATCTGCAGCTCCTACTATTACCGTGTTTCCTCGTGGGACGTACCGGGTCAGAAGAAATGATGGGGTATTAAAAACCGCTACCTGCACCAGATTGGCTGCAGGATTGGCCGCCACTACAGTTCATGAGAACAGTCATGCTAGTGGTGCGCGCTCCGCAGTTACTTCCGCTAACACCGCCCAGGGGTTGCCAAGAATTTTCGCTACACCAGCAGCGTGCCCGGGTGCCTTTCTCCCGGCTTGGAATACGTCGGTCAATGCGGCATGGGCAAACGAGGTCGCTCACGGGCCTGGAACCAACCCACCTACGGCGCAGACCTTTACTCAGGAAAATGCAGCTGGTACATGCACGTTCGCCTGATGGGGGTTTATCATGAAACTAATCAATATTATCGGCTACCTGGACGCTCCATTGCGAGTTACCTATGAGGAATGACGATGGACATCATATCCGTCTGATCGCTTTCGCTGAGCGGCCTTTGCAGGAGAAAAGCGGGCCGATCCTATTGCAGGTATATATTATCAACGAGTCGCCAGCGATCATGGGGATACTCAATGATCTGGACAGCATCAACATTCCTCAAGGTCTTCACCATGGAAGTGAAACGGTTCTTGATGTTGATTTTATTCATATCGATTTTGGCGTTTCGGGATCGGCGACATTCATTCAAGTCCCCCCAGGAGAGTGCGTGAAAATCACTCTCTTACTCAGAGAAGAGCAGTTGGCTTTGCTGGCACGCGTCAAACACATGAGGACTACTGTGAAATTCCGGGACGGCGACGACGAAAAAGGTGAAGTGACGTCCGTACTCCTCCCGGCCACGGTGTATAAGACTAATCAAGAAAACAATGGGGTCAGACACGATTGATATATCCGACGAATGGAGAATAAATTATGAGCGAATCAAATAAAACCTACACTTACCGCTGCGGCGAAAAGGTTGAGCTGAAAAAAAGCCTTGATCAAATGGTTGTTCGAGCTTTGCCTGAAAATTTGGATGATTCTGCTATTGTGTCATCTGAACAGGTTTCATCGGCCTCGACGCGGATAAACGTCAGTGATGCGGAGTTGGAAGCGTTGATGGAACGCAGTCGAAGCGTGGCTCCTACCCATCATGCCTATTACGAAGCTGAAACGGGAGTGGAGTTTCTGATCAGTGATCGTATTTTTGTTACCTTTAAAGAAGCTCTTTCCGATGAACAAGTGGATGAGTTTGTGGGTCGCTATGGATTGGTGAAAAAAGCTACCTATGGTGATCGGGATTACTTATTTCAATTGACTAATCATACAGGCATGAATCCAGCCAAATTGGTGGTTAAGTTGATGGAAGAAGAGACCGCTGTTGATGTTGCTGAACATGATTTGAACCAGCGCATGAAGAGTTATCAATACTCTGACCCTCTTGATCCAGAGTATCCAAAGCAGTGGCATCTGCATATGGATTTTAATCATCCTGATTATGACTCCCGTTCCTGTGCCTTATGCGAAGATTCATGGCGTCTGCTGGATGGTTTTGGCAATCAGGAAGTTGTTATTGCTGTTAGCGATGATGGTTGTAAATTAGACCATCAAGATTTTAATTCAGCAGAAAAATTTGCTAGCTGGGGCTATTTGCGGGGTGAACGTCTGGTAAAGGCTACCGATATAGATGCCGATCCGGGTGAAATGTATAAGACGGGTTCCAATCATGGTACCTCGTGCTGCGGTGTGATTGGCGGTGAAACGGATGCCGTGTTTACGGTGGGCGCAGCAGCGGATTGTCAGTTGCTACCTGTTCAATGGGAGTCTTCAGGACCTTCTTTATTCATCAGTGACTCAAAGCTATTGACTGTGCTGGATTATATCGCTGATAAAGCCGATGTGATGTCTAATTCCTGGGGAGGAGTCCCCGTCAGCATGTGGGCTATGCCTGTGATTAACCGTATAAAGGCTTTAGCCCAGACAGGTGGCCGACGAGGTAAGGGCATAGTCTTTTTATGGGCGGCAGGTAACGAAAATTGCTTGATAAACCATACGGCAGGACAGGAAGTTCCCTACGATGATGGGGTCATGGTTCAGGGCGGATCCCTGGTCTGGGTAGGGGTTAAGACAACTCGCATATTTCGCAATAATCTGGTCGGCATTCCCGGTGTTATGCATATTGCCGCACTGGCGAGTACGGCAAAGCGTAGCCATTATTCCAATTATGGTCCGGGAATAGCATTATGTGCACCGAGCAGTAATAGTCATGAGTATCACCGCATGACTGTCAAGGGATTGGGGATTACCACGGCAACAGGCAAGTCAGGTGGTGTAACTGACAGTTTTGGTGGCACCTCTAGTGCAACGCCTCTGGTTGCCGGCATTGCAGCATTAACCATTTCCGCGAACCCTGGATTAACCGCACTGGAAGTTATTTCCATACTTAAGCAAACCGCAGCAAAAGATCTGGATTTTACACCTTACCCAAAAACGCCACCCGCAAGTTTTGATTCCAATACTAGCTGGGATGTTTCACCAGTCAACCCTTTTGAACAAGGGGAATTTTTTGATAATGGCGATAGCGAAGGTTTCTGGAGTCCCTGGTTTGGTCATGGGCGGGTTGATGCGGAAGCCGCAGTCTCTGAAGCACTTAATCGCTTGCAGCCGACTGGTGATAAGCAGTTTACGGGAAGTTCCTCCCCGGATAAAAGCATCCCTGATAATAATTTTAGAGGCATCAAAGACATAATTATCAGTGATAAGGCGTTCAATCTTAACTCAATTACCGTAAGTGTTGATATTACACATACTTATATTGGCGATTTGCAGCTGAGTCTAATTTCTCCAGCGGGAACATCTATCATATTACATAAGCGAACAGGGGGAAGCCAGAATGATTTGCATCAGATATATGATGCGCGCTCAGTAGCTGGTTTACATGCCTTGTCTGGTGAATCGGTTAATGGCGAGTGGACACTGCATGTTCAGGATTTGGCAGCACAGGATCGCGGGCGATTAAAAAACTGGTCACTGGATATTTCCGGACAACAGCAGTCTGTTATTACGGTTGAAGAGGCGCCTGGCATCATTATCCCCGATAATTTACGGGGTGGAATAGAACGCATTTTATCGGTGCCGGATAGAGGTGGGCTAGACAGCATCACTGTAGAGCTAGACATTACCCATACCTACATCAGCGATTTAATTGTTGAACTGTTAGCACCCGATAATACCTCGGTCTTATTGCATAACCGAACCGGGGGTTCGGCGAATAATATCATTAAAGTCTTCACTCCCATTAATACCAGTAGCTTGCAGTTCTTACAAGGTGTATCGATAACAGGAGACTGGAAGCTGAAAGTATCGGATCATGCCGGAGCTGATCAGGGCAAGCTGAATCGCTGGGCGTTGCAACTTAGTCCAATATAAAAAGGATAATCATTATGACTACGTTTCCTGGTTCTCCCCAGCTTATTAAAAGCGGTATCGTGCTACTTAACCCCAGTACCAGCACAGTACAGAAGATAATCGCTTTGCAATATAACCCGCATACCTTAACCCGCACATTGCAGGTTCAAGGTGTTGGTGATGGGGGAGATCGTTCGGAGGCTTTGCGGCTTAAAGGCCCGCCAGTGGAAACTATAAAACTTGAGGCGGAGATTGATGCCGCCGATCAGCTAGAATTTCCTGACCAGAACCAGAATATTGTAAAAACGGGGCTGCATACCCATTTAGCTGTTTTAGAAACGACCATATATCCCAGCAGTCAGCAGCTCAATACCAACAATAGCATGGCCAGTGCTGGAACCATAGAGATTGCACCGATGGAAACACAGCTGATGTTATTTATCTGGAGTAAAAACCGAATTTTACCGGTACGCCTGACAGAATTTTCAATTACCGAGGAAGCTTTCGATCCCTCACTAAATCCGATTCGTGCAAAAGTCAGTTTAGGCATGCGGGTGCTGAATGTCGATGATTTAGGGTTTAACCATAAAGGTGGCAGCCTGTTTATGACTTATCTGCAAAACAAAGAACAATTATCGGGAAAACATCAGAGTGGTTCGCTTAATACCTTTGGCATAGAGGGCATATCATGATTGATCAATTAGCTGAAATTTTGCAAACAGGTGGTCTTAAAAATACTTTGTTTCCGCCTACTAGTCGCTACCACGGAGTAGAGACTAAAATACTGGAAAAGGCTGATGGACAAAAAGTGGTCTATTTAAAACGCCGTTTTGTGCCACAACCGGAACGCTTTGATTTATTACAGGAACACGTTGTTACCGAAAACGAACGGCTGGACAATATCACTGCGCACTATTTAAGTGATCCTGAACAATTCTGGCAAATTTGTGATGCCAATCGTGCGATGCGACCCGGGGAACTGACTGAGATTATTGGACGTCGATTACGTATCACCTTGCCCGAGGGAATTGCAGGGGGAACTAATGCTTAAGGGAATTCACCTGACCTTGCTGATTGGGCCAGCGGTGCCAATTCCTGCTCCCCAGTCTGTCATTGATTCAGTGTCCAGCGTTCAAGTTAACAGCGGAGGAGAGCGCAGTGGCTTTCAGTTAACATTTCTGGTGAGCAAGAACTCACCCTTGATAAATGTCATGCTGCCTGCGGGTTATTTCGATCCGATGATTACGCGTATTATTGTTATTGTTACCCTAAATGGACTGCCAAATGTATTGATGGATGGCATTGTTACCCGTCAGGAAATGTCACCCAGTAGTGAGCCGGGACAATCCAAGTTAACCATTACAGGAGAAGATTTGAGTGTGCTGATGGATGTGATTGAGTTAAAACGTCCTTTTCCAGCCATGGATGATGCATTGCAAATGCTGACTATTTTAGCGCCGTATGCTGCTTTTGGTGTTGTGCCGATTGTCATACCCTCATTGTTTCTGGATTTTATGTCGCCTTCAGAAGGCTGGGAGGCACAGGACTCTACCGATCTGGCGCATATTCAAAAGCTGAAAAACCGTAATGGCTATGTGTTTTATGTGGAACCCGGCCCGGTGCCAGGGCAAAGTATTGCCTACTTTGGTCCCAATATCCGCCTGCCCGTACCGCAGCCTGCACTCAATGTGAATATGGATGCTCATACCAATGTGGAATCCTTAAGTTTTTCTTTAAATGGCCTAGCCAAAGAAGTCATGATTGTCACCATTTTGGATCCAGTTACGCACAAAATTCCTATTCCAGTACCCATTCCGAACGTGAGTATTTTTCAGCCGCCACTGGGTGCGCGGCCAACCCTGCCGGCAAAAGTCAAATTTGCTGAAAACGTTGCTAACAAAACTGTACCGCAAGTATTAAAAGAAACCATAGGCCGGTTAATGAAAGGCTCAGCCAATGCGATTACCGCTAATGGCTCCCTGGATGTATTGCGTTATGGACGTGTGTTGCGGTCTCGAATGCTGGTAGGCGTTCGCGGTGCGGGTCTGGCTTACGATGGCCTGTATTACGTCGATAAAGTCACCCACAATATCAAGCATGGCGAATACAAGCAAAACTTCACCCTGTCTCGTGATGGGTTAATTTCAAATACACCCAAGGTGTTGCCATGAGCGAAGATAATAAATATTGGGGCAAGTATCGCGGTACGGTTATTAATAACGTAGACCCTGAACAGCGTGGGCGTCTACAAGTATTGGTGCCTGATGTTAATTCAGTCTTGCCGACTACTTTTGCTGAAGCATGTGTGCCATTGGCAGGCCCTACCGGGCCCCCGATGGGAGTATATATGGTGCCACCCATAGGTGCTGGTGTCTGGGTAGAGTTTGAGCAGGGAGATCCTGACAAGCCAGTCTGGGTGGGATGCCGCTGGGGATTGCAATCCGACATTCCGCTGGCAGCATCGGCAGGTAACCCGGCTGATCCCAGCATAGTCATCCAGTCCTTATTACAGCAGGCAGTTATTGTTAGTGATATGCCGCCATCAGTGCCACCGCCAGTGATGCCACCGGTTCCAACAACTGGGGGGATTATTTTACGCAGTACGACAGGAGCTTATATTGTCGTCAACGATGCGGGGGTCTTTATTAATAACGGTAAAGGCGCTTCAATTGAAATGCTGGGGCCATCTGTCATGATTAACAAAGTAGGCCTGGTGGTGACCTGATATGCCTGGCTTTCTAGTTCATGTAGGTGCACAGGTTCTTTGCTCACATGCGGGGCAGGCTACCCCTACGGTGCCCAATCCAAGAGTGACTGTCAGTGGTCAGCCTACGGTATTAATGACTTCGCCCTATGCCATAGCCGGTTGTACTTTACCGCCTCCGACAGCAGCTAACGGGCCATGTGTTACTGCGCAATGGGTCAGCGGAACTACGCGGGTGACTTCCAGTGGACAGCCGCTATTGGTACAAAGCAGTCAGGCAATCTGTGCTCCCACTGGGACACCATTATTAATCGTTGTCACACAGGTTCGTGCCAGCGCAATTTAAGGAGGACTTATGCTAAATATAGACTTTCCTTTGCATTTTAACAGTCGCGGCCAAACAGC
>JADFVZ010000084.1 GCA_015222805.1 Pseudomonadota bacterium | reverse complement strand
TTGATGGGTTATGGCGCACGCCTGGCGCGTGGCTGTACATCCGGCCAGGGGCTTTCAGGCGGGGCCGTACTTTCGGTCGGCAGCTGGGCCTTTATGTTCGCGGTATTTGCCGGTGCTTATGTACTTGCATTTACCTTCCGTAAATTCTGGAATTAGGGGAGTAAATCATGTTTGAATTTCCATTACCGCTCTCCGAACTCTTTGGCCACTGGGGCTCCTACGCTGTTTATGCCGTTATCGGCATAGGCTTTGGTTTTATCCTCGAAAGTGCCGGCTTTGGCAACTCCAAAAAGCTGGCCGCGCAGTTCTACTTCAAAGACATGACCGTATTCAAAGTCATGTTTACCACCATCCTGGTTGCCATGGTGCTGATTTTCATGGCCACCGGCGTAGGCATCCTTGATTACAACCTCATCTGGGTTCCGCCCACTTACCTGTGGCCGGGAATCGTTGGTGGATTCATCATGGGTATCGGCTTTATCATCGGCGGCTTCTGCCCGGGTACATCCCTGGTGGGGCTGGCGACTGGCAAGATTGATGCCATCTATTTTGTTGGCGGCGTACTGGTTGGCATTTTCGCCTTCGGTGAAACCGTCAGCTTCTTCGATGTTTTCTTTAACAGCTATAACTATGGCCGTTTCACCCTGCCCGAACTATTTAATGCCAGTTACGGCACCACCGTATTTGTCATCATAGTGGTTGCGCTGATGTTCTTCTGGCTGACCGAAAAAGTTGAAGCCTACATGAACCCATCAGCAACACATGAAACAGCCGCCTGGCTAACACCAGCCGCTGCTGCACTGATTGTGCTCGCTGCTGCCGTAATGTTTATCGGCCAGCCGACCAACCAGGACCGCTGGGACGGAATAGCTACTGAAGCCCAGGCAAAACTGGATAATCGTGATATCCAGATAAGCCCGGCCGAACTGCTCGACCTGACCAACGACAGCAAGCTGAAACCGGTACTCCTGGATGTGCGTGATGAAATCGACTATAACCAGTTCCACATCCACGGCGCCCGCCTGCTGGATATGGATGACCTGCTGAATGAAAGCCAGGCGATGCAGTTTGAACTGGCCAATACCGTTTTCGTACTGATAGGTAACGATGAAACCCGCGCCACCGAAGCCTGGAAAATACTGAAAGCCGAAAGCATTCCTAACCTGTATATCCTCGAAGGCGGAATCAATAACTGGCTGGGCACCTTCGCCGATGCCAACTTTCGCAGCGACAACCTGATAAATGAACCGGGTGATGACCGCCTCGCCTATCACTTCAAAGCCGCCCTCGGCGACCGCTTCCCGGCCTCTGAACCGGAGCATTCCAAGATCGACCTGAAGTTTGAACCCAAGATCATCCTGGAACTGAAGCTGGCACCGACCAGCGGGGGTTGTGGTTAGATCATCTGCTAATTTTAGAGAATGTCACCCCATAAAGAACTGTCACCCCGGGCTCGACCCGGGGTCTCGTTCCAACCACGAGGTCAAACTCAAATGCAAATATTCGTCACCCCGGCGCAAAATATCGTCACCCCGGACTTGATCCGGGGTCTCGTTTTAAATTAAATTCCAACAACATTAAAATTTACCTGTAAAAATACACACAGTAAGGCATCATAAACAAAATTTAATCAACACCAGTCATTCACCTTGTTTACGGAAATAAATAATGAACATTCAGTCATGTAAAACCCCGTTCAGACATCTATTGAAAACCCCACTGTTACTCGCAGCTGCCGCAGGCATGCTGCTGGTTATTAGCAGCTGTGCTACCCAGACACCGGTTAAGGTAGTTGAGGAAGAAACCCCGGAGCTCGTCTGGCCCAATCCGCCGGAACAAGCAATAATACGCTACGTTGGCTTTGTCAGAAATGTTGAAGATATAGATATCAAAGAACGTCCAGGATTCGCAGACCTCCTTGCCGGAAAAGACACCAAAGAATCAGCCAGCACCCTGAATAAACCCTTTGGTGTGCACGGTGATAACCAGGGGCGGTTATTCGTTACTGATACGGCACTGGGTGCACTTATCGTCTTCGACCGTGAAACCGATAAGGTTGGACGTTGGGGTGAGACTGGCATGGGTAAGCTGAGCAAACCCATTGGTGTAACCTCCGATAAAAGTGGTCGCGTCTACGTATGTGATGTAGTGGACCGTCGAGTAGTAGTATTTGATAGTGAGGGCAACTATGTCACTGCATTCGGAGGTAAAGAAATTTTTGAAAGCCCGGTAGCCATTGCTGTTAATGACGATCTGAAGCGAATTTATGTACTGGATTCAAAGCAACACCAGCTTATTATTTTTGATATGCAGGGCAAGCATCTATTTTCAGTCGGTCAAAAAGGTGGTCGACCCGGTGACTTTATGTTTCCTACTGGTATTGCCATCGGTTCCGATGGACGCCTGTTCATAAGCGACACAATGAATTTTCGCGTGCAAATACTGGATTCCGACGGTGGCTATCTCAAGTCTTTTGGTCAAATCGGTCAGAATGTGGGCAACTTTAACCGGCCCAAGGGAATCGCGCTTGATAGTGACGGCCACATCTATGTAGTGGATGCTTCATTTGGAAATTTCCAGATATTTGACGAAGACGGACAGTTACTTCTGTATATCGGTCAAAATGGCCAGGCGCCAGGAGAATTCCTATTGCCGACTGGGATACATATTGACCAGAAAAACAATGTCTATGTCGCAGATCAAATCAATCATCGCGTTCAGATTTTTGAATACCTGGGGAAACCGCAACCAGTGGAAACTGAGGTGGAGAATCCCGGTCAATAAACACGCTATCCTGTGATAAATGTATATTACAATTTTATAATACAAAGACTTACTTGACCACGGTCAACTAAACGGTATATAACACTTGTGTGCGATGTTAAATTTTTGTATACGGTTGTATACTTCGTCCGCAATAGAGATAAAGTTTTCAATAGCCCTTAGAGAGGAGTGAATAAATGAAAGCCCTTAAAGTTCTTAGAATCGTTGTACCAGCACTCCTGCTGGTTTCCGCGTCAACCATGGCAGGTGTTGTCGGTAGTGCACATGATATAACTACCGGTTCATTCGATAATGCCGCTAATACAACCGGTCAGGTCTGTGTTTACTGCCATACACCGCATAGATCGGTAGGCAGCACAAATGGCCCCCTGTGGAACCATGCTGTAAGCACTGTTTCAACCTACAGCATGTACACTTCCCCGACCATTGATGCCACTATCGCTGGCGCCCCCGGTGCCGAGTCCCTGGCTTGCTTAACTTGTCATGATGGCACGGTTGCAATCGATAATATTTCCAATAGCCCTGGCGACCAGATTACCAGCCCATGGACACCCGGTGCTGCTATGAGTGGTTACGCCCTGATCGGTACAGTAACGGCAGGGGATCTTGACTTGACCAACGATCATCCGATCGGCCTGACCTATGACGTAGCTCTGGTAGGTGCTGATGGTGGTCTGGAAGCGGTTGCTACCGTTGAAGCCACTGCGCTGGAATTATTCAGTGGTCAGTTGGAATGTGCAACCTGCCACGATGTACATGATGATACAAATGCTGCATTCCTGCGGATTACAGACACCGCCAGTCAGATCTGCACAACTTGCCATCTGAAGTAAGTCAGCTATCCGTTAGATTATGCGGAAAGTTAGTTTAAACTTGAAAAACGGCGCACTGCAAAGTGCGCTGTTTTTCTTTGTCCTGTTGATGCTACTTTCGTGCAGCACAACAACCCGTGAGTTATTTTTTGATATACCACCGCCAAAACCAGAAGCCGAAGTCCCCGAAGCAGTAGAAACTACCGCGACTGAAGCATCACCAGTTACCACTGGCGGCTCTTTTGGGTTAGCTGCCCCCTGGACTGCCCTAAACCCGCCCGGTGCTGATGCCGAACCGCTACCGATTGAGGAGACCCTGGACTGGGAAGCCGCACAGGAATTCCTGCCAAAAGATTATAAGAAAAAACCAGACTGGTCAGCAGCGATTAAAGAAGGTGTGATTCGCCCGCGTGTCGGCGCTGACCCGATGTTACAACTTTCGAAAATTTTCCAGTATGACTTTATAATGCCGGCAGAGAAGCCCAAGAATGAGGCCTATTTCCCGCATTCAGCACACACCGAATGGCTTAGCTGTAAAAACTGCCATATAACGGTCTATCCCTATCAGCGAAATCCTGCGACTATGAAAGAGATGAAAAAAGGCGCCTCCTGCGGTACCTGCCACGGCAAGAATAATGTCGCTTTTTCGCTTAAGCAGTGCAAGCGCTGCCACCTGAATCGATAAGCAGACAGGGGAATCATTGGCATGCATAGAGCAAATACAGGATGGCAGGAGAGCAAAATTGCTGGGTTCACAATCACCCTGTTCATCTGCCTGCTACTGGTACCTGTAGCTATCGCAGCGCCGGCGCCCGGCGACCTCGTTATCCCCCGAGTTGAAGGTGCCGAGATGGGGGTGGACATTACCCCCGCATCCATCTTCCCGCATTGGGTGCACCGTGCGCGATACCGCTGTGATGCCTGCCACGACGACCTGTTTAAGATGAAACTCGGGGAAACAGAAATCTCTAAGGCACTGATGAAGCAAGAATTATCCTGTGCTGTTTGTCATAATGGTAAAGTGGCATTTGACATTGGACTGAATACCTGTAACCGTTGTCACCGGACGCCGGAAGAGTAAGTGCCGGGCTGGTGTACATAAAAGCGGCCCCGAACCGAACCCCATACTACTTCCCGACAAGCTGATGCGACGCAAGCCAAATTACTGCTACCTGCTCGTACTCACTTGTATGCTGTTGATGCCTATAGCAGCACAGGCAATTGAATGGCCCGTATTTAAGCCCTTTAATATCGAAGCGCTGATTCACTATGACCAGTGGAGCCGGCAGACAGATCAAACAAACAGTGACGAGTATGACTTACGGCTGGGATTTGGTATTGAAGGCGATGGCTACTGGATGCACCCGGGAATCGTTAACTTCTTTTACTATCTGGAACCCACATACATCACCAGTAATTTCACCGACACATCCCGTCAGACAGGCCAGAAAAGCAAAGATGACTGGTCGGGGCATGCCTTGAATTACAGTCTTAATCTTGATTTGCTGGGAGGCACTACGCTGCCAGTTTATGCAACTTTAGCCACAAGGCAATCACTGACAAACAACCAGGGGAGCTTTGGCCGCAGAACCGAAACTGATTTGAAACAGAACTCACTGCTGCTAGGCTGGAAAAACCCCTATTTCCCCCTGACTTTCAAATTCGATATGCGTGATAACTATACCGTCAGTGACCCCGGTCTTGATCGGCCTAAATTTATCCGCGATGATCTTGAGCATATATTTTCTATCGCCGGCAAAAGCAGCAAAACCGATCTTGAGCTTCAGTACCGTTCCATGGATGATCGCGTGATCAGCCGCAATAACGATTTCGAGCAAAGTCTCGCCAACCTGAGGCACACCCTGCCATGGGGTACTGGCAGCACGCTTGTAAGCCGTCTTCATTACCGCAACCGTACCGGTTTCAATCCAGTTGAACGCTTTCAGGTTGATGAAATAGCCAGAATTAAACATGGGGAATATTATGACAGCGAAACCCGCTATCAATATAACTCTACAACCCAAAACATTACCTCAACTACTCATACAGGCTCGTTCCGCTTACGCCATCAGTATTATCTTAACTTAACTAGCGTTGGTACTTTGCGGGCTGAAGACCGGCGCACAGACGATGCGCACAAAACCCAGGAAGAAATTGGCCTAAAATTTGCCTATCAGAAATCTGATTTCTTTGGTGCTGCAATCAATGCTCACATAGCCGCTGAATACAGCATCAATGACCTTGATTCAAATGCCGGGTTCCATGAAGTCTTTGAGCAGCCCCATACCGTGAGGTTAACCGGGGGAGTGATACTTGACGATCGTTTCATAGCAGCAGAAACAATCATTGTCACGGATGCCACCAGCACTATCGTTTTCAGTGAGGGCATTGATTATGAGGTGGTTCAGGTCAGCAACAACCTGACCCAGTTATTCATTATTCCTGGTGGACAGATCATCAGTGGAGATACGATCCTGGTCAGCTACAAGGCAGTAATCATTCCCTCAGTCGAATACTCTGCCCTCAATTCAACAACCGGTTTCAGCTACAGGAAGGGCTGGTTTAGCCTGAATCATTACAACACAAAACTCGATTACAACACGATTTCAGGAAATGGTGATTTTCTTACAGAAAGACGCGACACTACCACGCGGATGGATATTCAATGGGATATGGGGCCAACCAGCAACCAGTTCACTGCGGAGCGGCGTTACTATAAAAATGGGGTATTTGAAACCACCACCTACTCATTAACCCAGGCATTAAGTGTCAGCCTTTCACCACGCCTGATGATGAACCTGAGCCTGACCGGTTCACAGTCTGAAAGCGAACTGGAAGATACCGAACTATACCTCTTAAACCTCAACTTCCTTTGGCGACCCAGTCCTTACTGGACTATCCGGCCTGTACTCGGGGTATGGCAACGCGACCGCACAAATATTCCCGGTACTGCATCAGGGATTGAAAATGAAAGAATACTATCTGCCAGCCTGAATATTCGCTGGCTGTTCAGGAAAATTAATCTCGACTTGAATCTGCGTCATAATGACCGGGTGGCAGATGATGCCACTTTTGTGGACGACAATATAAATTTGAATATAAGGCGAAGGTTCTGATGCACAAACTCTGGCTTCTACCGGTGATCTGGCTACTCAGCAGCTGTGCTGTAGAATCCCCGGTGGTCACAGGAAAGCTTGAAACAGGTCAGGAGATTAGCTGGCCGGCAGCACCCCTGGCAGCCCGTATTCGTTTTCTACATTCATTTGCCGGCCCGCTCGACGTGGGTTATCAATTGCCAATATCCAACCGCTTTCAGGAATTTTTCGGAGGTTCGGTAAACCATAAAATGATCCGTCCCTACGCCATTGCTGTTAATAAGGCATTGACCGTTGTTGCAGACCCTGGTGCCGGGATGATACATATCTTTAATACCCGGGAAAAATCCTATCAAAGCCTGTCTGCTGCCGGTAAAACCCACTTCATTTCACCTGTGGGTATCGCCATAGGTGATGACAGGTTCTATATTGCCGATTCTGTTTTGAATGAAGTCTATGTGTTCGATAAAAACAGAAAGCTGATTACCACTTTGCGTGGTTTCGAAAGGCCCACAGCGCTAGCCTACGACCATCTAAACCAGAACTTGTATGTTACCGATACGCGCAGCCACAAAGTCCTGGTATACAATCAGCAGGGCCAGCAAGTGCTGAGCATTGGTGAACGTGGTAGCAACGATGGACAGTTCAACTTTCCCAGCCACATTACAGTTACCGGGAACCGCCTGTACGTCAATGACACAATGAATTTCCGGGTACAGGTTTTCGACCTGTCGGGGAATTTTATTCACAGTTTTGGTGAGCATGGTGACGGCCCCGGTTATATCGCCCATCCAAAGGGCATAGCGACTAATTCAGGCGGTCATGTTTTTATCGCAGAAGCTGTGGCTAACCAGGTGCAGATATTCAACCTGGATGGTGAATTCCTCCTGGGATTTGGATCAACGGGGGAACAAGCAGGGGAATTCCAGATGCCAGCCGGCTTAGCGATTTTTGATGATAAAATCTATGTTGTAGATTCCGGCAACCGACGAATACAGGTGTTTGAGTACCTTGGAGAAAAATAACATCAACCGCAGCATAATCCTGATGTCCGTAGTGGTTCTCAGCCTGCTGGTAACTGCTGTGGGCTTAACTAATACACGGGTAACCGATACCGTACACAACCTTTCAGCATCTGGTCCCGGAGCGATTAAAAGCCAGTCTGTGGATCAAGTTTGTGTCTTCTGCCATACACCACATAAGCCCGAGCTTGGACCTGGGCTGTGGAACAGGCGAGTTAGTCACATCAATACTGTACCTTACCAAAGCTCAACTTCAGTGGTTTTGCCAGGCGAACCAACAGGTGCATCCGTGTTATGCCTGTCCTGTCATGACGGTACTATTGCATTGGGTGAAATGCTAAAACCGCCACGCGGTAAAAACCAGGCAGGTGGAAACTTACAGGCCACTTATCTACGTGGAAGAAGTGGCTTTGGTACCAACCTGAGCAATCACCATCCGATCGGCTTCGACTACAGCCCTTCCCTGCAGAGTATAAATCCCGAATTAGCACATCCTGCCACTGTCGATTTGCCGCTACAGGGTGGCAAGATGCAATGTACAGGATGCCATGACCCTCACAGTTCCAACTTTCCGCCATTCTTGCACAAACCCAGCATAAACGGCGAATTGTGCACCACCTGCCATATTCTGACCGGAACTAGCTGGGACTGGAAGAATTCCGCACATGCAGTATCAAATGCAGTTCCCCGCAGCGGCAACCCCTGGAACGAGCGAAAACCCGAATGGGCTGGCAGGACAGTCGCTGAAAATGCCTGTGAAAACTGCCATGCCACTCACAATGCTGCCACACCTGCCCGCCTGATCAAAGATATTGAGGAATTCACCTGCTTCCGTTGCCACAATGGCTCTGTGACTGAATTCAATATCCAGGCTGAAACACAGAAATTTTACCGACACCCGATCGAACGCCCTTCTGCAGGGGTTCACGATGCTGCAAAACGGGAATCAATACACAACACACCCCTGCATGCTGAGTGTGAAGATTGCCATAACCCCCATGCAACACGTGATGATGTACCGATGATTTCGTTCAACCCGGGCAACCCCAGCGACCTCAATCACACAGAGGCACCCTTCGCGAACGGTATAATTGCCGGAGTAACAGGACTTGATATCAATGGCCAACCAAAAGCTGAAGCTGAATATGAATACGAGGTTTGCTTAAAATGCCACGGTGTGCCGGGTAAAAGCTCCTGCGATAACCGGCGCTGTACAACCGCAAGCACTTATCAGTTGAGCCGCCAGGACAATGTGTATAATTTGCGGGAAAAGATTGATTCAGGTAATCCCTCGCTTATTTCATATCACCCTATCGCCAGTAACAATCCGGCAAATAATGATGAAGTACCCAGCCTCCGATTCGATATCCCCCTGAATCGCAGCAGCAGCCAGATCTACTGCGGTGATTGCCACAGTGGTGAATCTTCCCCCGCAGCTGGCAGCAATGGTCCTGCAGGTCCACATGGTTCAAGGTATGAATCAATCCTGGCGTTAAATTATGATATTGCGAGGTCTGGCCCAAGAGCAGCCCAGTTATGCCTTAAGTGCCATGATGAGGGTAGTTTGTTTAGCAATGAATCATTCTTGCACCGTGAACACGTACTTGACCAGGGAGCGAGTTGTGCCGCCTGCCACGATCCCCACGGCTCTGCTATTTACCCACACCTGATCAATTTTATGAGCAGCTCCAGTGCTAGCGGTCCAACTAAAGAAATCAGTGGAAACAGCACTTACAGTGAACCAACCTGGATTGATAACGGTCAATATAGTGGCAGTTGCTATTTAAGTTGCCACGGAAGCGTGCACGATGGTCTCGAGTACTAATTGCGGGACTACAATGTTGTAATTTACACTTCAATGCCTGATTTTTTCACGACTCTCTGACATTGGTCATGCAGTGAATGAACAAGTAGCTTATAGTTCAAAAGATTAAATTTAAACCTGAGCCGTATCCAACTAAATACGGCCTGCGAGGAAATAGAAATGCCTATCCTGAAAACACTCATTATTGCCTGCACCCTGCTTCTATGTGCAGGCTCATCATTTGCCAACGACGAAAATGGCGGTAGTGGAACTGTGGCTGAAACCATGATCGCTGGTGGCTATGTTTACGTTCGGCTTGAAGACGACAACACCTGGATAGCTGCATCTAAAGTTCCGGTTTCAGTAGGCGACAGCATAAAATACACCGGCGGCTCGACAATGAAAGATTTCAACAGCCGCACCCTCAAGCGTAGCTTTGATACAATTTTCTTCGTGATGAACCTCGAAGTTTTTAAAACCGTTGATGCAGATAAACATGCGACTGCCGCCACAAACGACCCGCATGCAGTCACTAAAAGCACCCCAGCTACCCCGCCCAAGGCCGGAGAAATCACTCCCCTGGACGGTGGCAAAACCATAGCCGCTGTTCACGCTGATTCTGCCAAACTGAAAGGCCAGAAAGTATCCATACGCGCCCGGGTAATGAAAATCAGCCTGGATATTGTTGGTAAAAACTGGGTTACCCTGCAGGACGGCACCGGCACTGTACCAGGCAACCGTCTGCTTGCTACCAGCTCTGAAATTGTAGCGGTGGGTGATACCGTCACAGTAAGCGGTATGATCAATACCAATGTTGACCTCGGTTCAGGCTACACCTACTCCGTACTGCTGGAAAATGCGACATTCAGCAATTAACCGGTATGTTGCTGCCAGTTTGTTGACCGCGGTCAACTTTGCTGAGAAAACCGGGTGTTTTTATATTAAGTCACTGGAATCAATGGTAAAGTGTTGCTGTTCGTATCAGGGGTTTTACGAAAGATGACTGCACTAACCCACATTAGAACCGGATTGATCACCATCAGCCTGCTGTTTGTCATGTTGCTGTGGTCGCCTTTTGTCGCCTCTGCTGATAAAAACATCCCCCAAACTGCTGATAAAAGTGATTTAAACCGCGATGGCATAGTCAATTATGACGACCTTGTTATTTTCAGCTCGAAATTTCTAAATTCATACACTGACATGATGGATTGGTGTATTTTTTATGATGATGTCTATACAGGCAATGCTGTCTATGGGAAGCCTGCGGATTTCTTTATAAACCATTACAGCGCATTGCTGGCTTTCATCAATAATTATTTCAACTGCGACGGAGACCTCAGCGACCTGAACCAGGATGCTCGGGTCAACGCCAGAGACCTGATGGAGTTCGGCGAGCTATATGCAGGAGAACACTTCCTGCAGGTGGATTGGTGTGCATTTCTTGAGGGCATATTGAACGGTGAGGATCAATACGGTTATCCCGCCGATTTCTATCTGGTGAAATTCGGGCTTTTGCTACTATACATCCAGGACAAATATACATGCTCAGACAGCCCGCCTGCTAATGCACTGGTACTTAAGAATCTTCCGAAGTTTCTCACGCGCATGGCTGCTTCCCGCAATTTGACCGGTGATTATTACGTTACCGATGCAAAAGTTGGGTCTATATTCATCTATAACTCGGATCTGGTTTTGACCCAGGAACTAAAAGGCCTGGCAAAACCACTCGGTATTGCGGTCAACGCTTTGGGGCACATTTTAGTCGGCAATGACAAGCGGAACAACGTTGAGGTTTACAATCCCGATAACGGTGAGAAACTGACCACATTCGGGGAAACCGAACTCGAGACACCGTCATCAATCATGCTGGACTCGCAGGGTAAAGTTTACGTGAGTGATGCTGGCAGCAACACCATCTATATCTATGACACTGCGTACAATTTAATAGCCAGCATTGGCGAACCCGGCAGGGATCCAGACCAACTGCGCGCGCCTTCTAACGCCCTCTTATCGGCAGACGAAAGCGAAATTTTCGTACTGGATCGCCTCAACAAACGTGTTCAGGTCTACGATCCAGAGAGCATCGACCCTGATAACAACTGGCTGAGAGGCTTCATATTTGAAGGCACACCCGGCGAGAACTGCAACTGGTTTACCAAAATATGTGAAATTCCTGGTGCGCCAGCCTTCACCCGCATACAGGCCATGGATTTCGACATTTCCGGCAGGCTCCATGTGCTGGATGTTTTCCATGCTGCGGTAACCATCTTTGACCCGCAAACCGGGGAATTCATTGGTACCTATGGAACCTACGGCCTGGGCGATGGCGAGCTCAAATCACCCGTGGACCTGATCGTCGAAACAGACCGGGTGCTGGTGCTCGATGGTGGTAAAAACAAGATTGAGGTGCTGGCCATTCCTTAAGTGGGAAAGCAGTGAAAAACACGATGATGAATAAAAAATCTTTAATAACCCTATTCGGTTTGATGTTTTCTTTGATCTTCCTTCCGGGGGCTGCATTTGCTGGTGACCTGGTCCTGGACTCCTTTAACGACCTGACAACCGACCCGATCAACCTGCCGGCCACAGACTTGCAATTGGCAACGATTGGTACTTCAGCCAATCAGGGTGGAGATGATCCAACTGACACCACAGTGGCCATCGGCGGAACAGTTGCAGCAGCGGATATTGCCCAGGTTTGCGTTTATTACGGGGGATTACTTGAATCTTGTCAGAATAATCCGGGCAACCTTGCCAGCATAGTTGTTAACCTTCCTGGCAACACAAAGGGCGGAAGCCCTTTTGAGTATCATGTCACTTTGAATGCTTCGGCTGCTGGCAAGACGATTCAGCTTGGGGTGCTGAGTTTTGGTGGATCTACACATGCAACTAGCACAATAACTCTACCCCAGTATACAGCGACGGTGAATATCGTCGCCGTAGCTACCGCCCCGACCGTTACCGCACAGGCCGCTACTGCGATAGGTACGGACAGCGCAACCCTTCATGGTACCGTCACAGATGCCGGTACAGCCCCTGACAATGACAGGTATTTTCAGTATGGCACCAACAATGGTGGTCCTTATGGCACCAATTCGGGTGTTGTAAGTACGGGTACAACCGGAACCTTCCAATACACTGCGCCAAGCCTGACACCCAACACTACGTACTATTACATTGCCTGCGCGGATGGTAACGAGGCCGGCGGCCAGATCGGGTGTTCCACCCAGCAAAGTTTTACCACTAACAAACTTGCACCCACCGTGACCGTGCAGGCCGCGACGGTGACCGGATCGAGTACCGCAACCCTCAATGGCAACGTGACTGTTAACGGCTCGGCTGCCGACAACGACAGTTATTTTAAATATGGCACCACCACCCTCACCTACACCGTTACTACGGCGAGTGCAGGTACGGTTGCCACCGGCCCATTCAGCCT
>JADFVZ010000083.1 GCA_015222805.1 Pseudomonadota bacterium | reverse complement strand
TCCGCGTATAAGCCCGCGCCGATAGATGTAATTGTTCGCAGGTCTGGATTAAGAAATCCTGGTCAGCAGGCTTGAGCCGGCATGCATCCTGTAGCTGTTGCTGGCTTAACTGTGCATTAACCACGCCCTGCCGCTGCCTTTGCAACTCACGTGATGAGCTGACCTGTTGACGGACTATACTGCTATCGGATGTATATTCCTGCGGGTCTTTTATTTTTGTCAGGGCCAGCCTGGGTACTTCAACCTGCATATCAATACGATCCAGCAAGGGGCCTGAAATTCGCTGGCGATAGCGAATGATCTGCTCCCTGCTGCAGTGGCAGTTGTTGCTGCGGTCACCGGAAAACCCGCAGGGGCAGGGATTCATTGCAGCGAGGAGCTGGAATTGTGCAGGATAAACAGATTGCCTGGCGGCCCTGGAAATTACGATTTGGCCTGACTCCAGGGGTTCGCGCAGTACCTCGAGGACAGAGCGTGGAAACTCCGGTATTTCATCTAAAAAAAGCACGCCTCGATGGGCTAATGAAATCTCACCTGGTCGGGGTTTTGAGCCCCCGCCAACCATGGCGATTGCAGAAGCCGTATTATGAGGGTTCCTGTATGGAGCCTGTTTAAACCTGTCAACATTAAAGGGCATTCCGGCCACCGATCTTATCGCCATGGTTTCCAGGGCTTCAGTTTCGGTGAGTTGCGGCAGTATCCCCGGCATACAACTGGCCAGCAAGGTTTTTCCTGAACCGGGTGGGCCTGAAAATAGCAAGTTGTGTTTTCCAGCAGCAGCAACGGTCAATGCCCGGATGGCGTGCTGTTGGCCGCAGACATTTTTAAGGTCAGGCAGGTTATTCAGTGGGTCTGGTTTTTGCCTGGCCGGTAGTTTTGCAACAGCTAGTGTTTCTCTCCCCAGCAGGCTGGCTACTACATTAAGCAAGCTGCTGGCATAGAAGATATCATCCGACCGCAATAGTCCGGCTTCATCCTGGTTAGCCTCGGGGATTATAAGTTTTCGTCCTCTGCGCGTGGCGGCCAGGGCGGTTGGCAAGATACCGTTTACCGGACGCAGTTCACCACCAAGTGACAGTTCACCGACAAACTCAAAACTATCCAGGAGCTGTTTAGGGACCTGTGCAGATGCGGCGAGGATACCCATGGCAATAGCCAGGTCAAAACGGCTGCCATCCTTTGGGAGGTCGGCTGGTGCCAGTGAAATGGTCACCCGACTGACGGGGAATGTGAACCCGGAGTTGAGCAGTGCTGACCGGACCCGGTCACGTGATTCCTTGACCGCAGCCTCTGCCAGGCCGACCATAAAAATACGCGGTAATCCCCCGCTGAGGTGAACTTCAACCCGGACTTCAGGCGCATCAATTTCTATTTGCGCGCGGCTGTATACAATAGCTAATGACATGCTGGATAGCATGGCGGGTTTGAGCTTGTTCAGCTACTCGTGAGTAAACTCATTCTGGTGTAGGGTATTTGCTGAATTTGTTGAGGGGAATTTTCAACCCTTAAGTTGAGATCCAGGGACGAAACCTTTTATGGGCTCCGTCCCTTTTATACTTTTATACCAGTATTGTTAGAGCTATGGGGTCTTGCTTGCCCACAGACCCTGAGGTTGAGGCCCCAACTTGCTTTGCAGCGCGGGGCTAAACCACATCACATAGAACGATGATTTCGCTTTTGGTGTGGGTGCTGCCTTCTCTTTGCTTGTAGTGGTATTGAACAGTGGTTACCCGTGCTTCAATATCATGGCCGTCACCAATGCTGTAAAACACGGTTTCACCTTCGCGGGGAACACGGCGTTTCTGCTCATCGCCCTTGCGGACAATCTCGGCATTCAGGTGTTTACCGTCGGGATAGGTAAATCTCAATTTCATAACTTACTCCAGCCCATCAGGGGCTTTTCTTATTGATTAATATAAGGGTCATTGTTTAGCAGGTGACCTGTTAAACGCTATTATCGCTTTTTACTCGGCCATAATACTCCAATGCCCGCTCCCTGTAAGCAGGGTTGGGCGAGATCTTCTGGCCGGACTGGTCAAAAGCATTGGTTTGCGGTAATCTGTCCGGTCTTGTCGTGGTATTTTGATGAATGTCTACGACGGGTCTGGAGATATCGAGAGGATTTTGAATGAAACGCAGACATCACCCTGACGAAGAAGCTGAAATTAACATTACCCCGATGCTCGACATCGTTTTTATCATGTTGATTTTCTTCATCGTAACGACTTCTTTTGTAAAGGAAAAAGGCCTGGATCTTGCACGTCCCCAGCAGAGCAAAAACCAGAAGGTTGATAAAGACAAGTTACCGATTGTAGTGAAAATTGATGCAACCAGCGTGATCCGTATTGGTGATCGAATTGTCGAACCCAATGCCGTACGCGCCAACCTTGAGCGTGAACATGCGCAAAAGCCAGAGTCGATGATGATCCTGGCAATGCATCCTGATGCAGATGCAGCATCCATGGTGAATGTGCTTGATGGCGCCAATATTGTTGGAATACATGATGTTTCGGTGGCCACCGAGGCGCGTTAACACTGAAATTTAAATACTAAAAAACCGCCTTGCCGGATAATGGCAGGCGGTTTTTTTTAGTTCAGCATCCTCTATTACAAACCAGTATCAGGCAATAGCCGATCCCGGTACCATCCACAGGTTTAGCAACAGGCCCGCACCCATCAGTAATACAAACAGGCTCAGTGCCAGAATTAATGGTTTTGGGCCCAGGTCTTTAAGCTTGTGGAAATTGGTATCCACGCCCAGTGCCGCCATAGCCATGGAGAGGAACACGATGTCTGCTGTTACCAGGACCTGATGCAGGTTTGCCGGGATATCAACCCAGGTATTGATCGCCGTTACCCCAATAAAAGCAATAACAAACCAGGGGATGTAGAGCGGGTGTTTTTCATGCCGCGCTTCACGTAACCAGATACCCATGATGATCAGTAAGGGTGCCAACAGCATTACCCGGATCAGTTTGACAATAACGCCGGTATCGGCAGCTTCCGGGCTAACAGCTACACCTGCTGCCACAACCTGGGCAACCTCATGAATGGTCGAGCCGGCATAGATGCCATAGGCAGCATCACCCGACAGCGGCAGCATGGGGTATATCACCGGGTAAAGAAACATGGATATGGTACCGAATAAGACCACGGTTGCCACGGCCATGGCGACCTGTTGACTGTTCGCTTTGGTCACCGGGGCCGCAGCCAGCACAGCTGCCGCACCGCAGACAGCCGCGCCAATGGAGACCATGGCGGCCATGCCTCGATCCAGTCCAAGTACTTTGCGACCAATGAACATACCGACCAGCATTACCATGATAATGACAGCAATATCCAGCCAGACTACCGCCATTCCCAGATGCGCAATTGCATCGAAGCTGATATTGAGGCCGTACATGGCAACCCCTAGCCGGAGTAACTTTGCCTGGGAAAATTTAAGGCCCGGTTCAAGCGGGCCCTGGTGTTGCCGGTAAAAAGTATTGCCATAGATCATGCCCAGTAATATGGCCAATACCAGGGGGCTGAAACCCAGCACACTGACGGCGGGAATCATGGTCAGCCCGAAAGCGACCGCAGTAATCCCTCCTGCTAACAGCAGGCCGGGAATAAAGCTTTTAATATTCATTGATTCAATTCGTCCCGGGACGGTGCAAGTTGTAAGTGGTAGCCCTGATTCTGCAGGTTATCGAGTACCTGCGCGATATCTTCCCTTACCAGGCTGCGGCTGGGATCGAGCTCAAGTTCCATGGCCAGGGTCGCCGGTGTAAACAATGAGTTCAGGTCTTCCGGGATATCTGCTTCTTCCCAGGTTTTGGTTAAATAGAGGTAAGTGTCCGCTTTTTTTTCTGAGCGATAAATATAGCAATACATAACAGCCTTCCTTTTAGGCTTAACGAAACTCGTTTTTCAATATTTCTAGTATAAGTCAAAGATTACCTTAGCGATCAGCCTTTTTATAACTAAATCAGCAGGTTTTCATGATAGCAACGTGAGCTTTTCATTAATAAGATAAACTGTATGGCAATATTTAAGTCAGTATGGCTAGGATGTGATTACATGAATCAGGGAAATAATTTTTTGAGCCATGTGAAGCTATTGTTGTTTGTCTGTTTACCCGCATTACTAGTAACTGCGGTAGCTGCAGGAGAACCTCCACTGCCGGGTTCGGCAGCTGTGGAACAACGGCAGCGCCTGAAGGTTGGGCTGGCACTGGGTGGCGGCGGTGCCCGGGGGATTTCACATATTGGTGTCTTAAGGGCGCTTGAAGAACATAACATTCCTATCGACTGTATTGTAGGTACTTCCATGGGCTCTATTATCGGGGGCTTATATGCATCCGGTAAAACACCCGATGAGATAGAACAGATTGTCGGAAATATGGACTGGGGATTTGCATTAAGTGACGGTACTACCCGTGATAATAAACCCATTCGAGTAAAAGAGCGGCAATTGAAAATTGCCCATGCGGGCCGCCTGGGTGTCAGTGGGGATGCATTGGGTTTACCGCTGGCGGTATTAAGCGGACAAAACCTGAACAAGGTGCTTGCACAAATTAACCAGGAAAACCTGGCTATTCGGAACTTTGATAACTTCCCGTTACCCTTCCGTGCGGTTGCAACTGACCTGGCAACAGGCGGTGAATATGTTATCAGTAAGGGGAGCATCTCAGAGGCAATGCGTGCAAGCATGTCGGTTCCCGGTTTGCTGGAGCCGGTAGAGCTTGACGGTCGGTTACTGGTAGACGGCGGCATGGCAAATAATGTGCCCGCCAGCGTCGCCCGTGAATTATGCGGGGATATTGTGATCGCTGTGAGTGTTGGCGCAGAACTGGAGGGCAAAGAAACGATGACATCCCTGCTGGCGATTACTGAACAAATTTCATCGTTCCTCACCTGGGGGAATACAGCAAAAACCATTGAGTCTTTATCAGTGGATGATTTATTAATTAAACCTGATTTAGGTGATATTGGCAGTGGTTCCTTTTCCAGGGGGATTGAGGGTGTTCCAATCGGCTATGCTGCGGCTAATACTGCACTTGCCGGCTGGAAGAATACCCAAAAAATGGCCGCTATAGGCAATCGGCCTGTTGCGGCCGGGACTGCTGCACCTGTGCCGATAATTTCGTTCGTCCAGCTGGATAATAATACCCGGCTGGATAATGAAATTATTACCGCCAAACTGCACATTCAAACGGGTGAACCCCTGAACCTGAAGCTGCTGAACCAGGACATTAATAAACTCTATGGCTTCGGCCTGTTTGATTCCGTTAGCTGGGATTACGTGCAGAATGAGGCGGGAGAAACCGGGATTAATATTGTGGCCTATCAAAACCCGGCAAAACGCAATTATATGCAATTTGGTTTGCAGCTTGAACATGACAGCAACAGCGATAGTAATTTCACCCTTGGAATGGCCTATATCATGTCCAACGTTAACCATCGCGGCGGTAATTTGAGGTTGGCAGGATCCCTGGGGGAAAACACGGGATTATCGGCTGACT
Source organism: Pseudomonadota bacterium (assembly GCA_015222805.1). Taxonomy (GTDB): domain Bacteria; phylum Pseudomonadota; class Gammaproteobacteria; order Xanthomonadales; family SZUA-36; genus SZUA-51. Next base: position 8,633 of record JADFVZ010000083.1, on the reverse strand, counting down.
TTTATCAACCCATTGACATGCAGGGCCGGTACTTTATTAACCCGATCGTGAAGTACCAGAAACGGGAACTGAATATTTTTGATGGTAACCACAAGCTTACGGAGCTCGAACTGGATACAACGGGAGTCTATTTTGGTGCCGGGATGAATTTTGGCACCAAGGGTGAGCTCAGGTTGGGCTATGAGCGTGCCCGTGGGCGTAACAGTGTGCTTAGTGGTGTTGTCTTCGAACCACCGGATAAATTTGATCTTGGTGAGCTGACGTTTAGGGCTGTATATGACAACCTGGACAGTTATTTTTTCCCGCGTTCGGGACATCGCTTCATTCTTGGTTCCCGCCTGGCAGATGAGGCCCTAGGTGCAAGTTCAGATTATAAGCAAGTTGCTTTTTCTGCCATTGGTGCACGTTCATGGGGTAAGGGCGCCTTGGCCTGGCGGGTCCATGCAGGCTACAGCTTCGATGATGCAGCACCTATAGAGCGCGCCTTTGAACTCGGCGGACTGGGCCAGTTATCCGGCCTGGCGACTAATCAACTGATCGGCCAGCACCTTGGTTTTGCCAGTGTCACCTGGTACCGCTACCTTGCGGGGATCGAGCAAATTTCTGCATTTGGCGGGGCTTCCCTGGAAATTGGAAATACCTGGCTGCGTGAGGAAGATATTGGCTTTGATAGCCTGCGCACCTCCGGCAGTATTTTTGTCGGTGCGGATTCACCCATTGGTCCGCTTTACCTGGGCTTCGGGCTAGCCGAAGGGGGTAATACTGCGCTCTACCTGTATGTGGGCAACCCCTTTGATTTCTCAGATGGCCTGTTGAGTCCGCGTTAGTTGCTGGAAATTATAGGAATGCGGGTTTAGTATTGTTGTCCCTACAACACAAAGAGGTGAAGTATGTCTGTTGCAAAAGTTATCGAAATTATGGCAGATTCAGATAAAAGTTTTGAAGATGCGATGCAAAAAGGCCTGAAGAAGGCGCATAAATCATTAAACAATGTCCGCGGAGCCTGGATCGAAGGCCAGAAAGTGATTTGTGATGCTGAAGGAAATATTACCGAGTACCGGGTGCAGATGAAAGTGACTTTTGTCTTAGGCTAACCGGGCCGTATAAATAAAAAGGCATGCATTTTTGGCATGCCTTTTTTACTGGGAAAATATGTTCAGAAAATTTAAGCGCTGGCGGAAAAAACAGATAACCCTGGGGGAGCCTGTCAACAATGCCCTTTGGGCTCGAACCATTGCGCGTGCGCAAGTCCTTGAAATGCTCAATCAGGAGGAATCACAACGATTGCGTAAGCGGACTATCCTTTTCCTGCATGAAAAATCTTTTACAGCTGCTGGTGGTCTTGAGCTTGACCGGCCCATGCAACTGCATATGGCGGCCCAGGCTTGCCTGCTGATCCTCAATCTCAACCTGGATTACTTCGCTGGCTGGCATGAGGTTATTGTTTATCCCAGGGCCTTTGTTACCGGGCGTAATACTGTAGAAGAGCATGGTTTGGTCCACTCATCACAACCCGGGCTTGGCGGCGAAGCCTGGGGTCGGGGGCCGGTGATTCTATCCTGGGATGATGCCCGTCCCGGGGCACAGATCCATGGCGAGGGTTCCAATGTGGTTTTGCACGAATTTGCGCATAAGCTGGATATGCTCAACGGCACCAATGCCAACGGAATGCCCCCCCTGCATCACGATATGCAGCGCCAGCAGTGGACCGATACCCTGGGTACCGCTTATGAAAAACTTAAACAGCAGCTAAGGCAGGGCAGCCAGCCGTGGATAGACCCCTATGCGGCAACCAACCCGGCTGAGTTTTTTGCAGTTATCTCCGAACATTTTTTTGAAAGGCCGTTGTGGTTCCAGGGCCGTGAAAAATCCCTGTACCAGCAACTGGTAAAATTCTACCGGCAGGATCCTGCAGCAAGGTTAGCAGTTTAATTAGTCGTAGCGCTTGTTGTTGTGCTCAATCCAGCCGCCCGCATGCCGTCTTCCCGGGTCGCGATGAGTCCAGTGGATGACACCGCCTTTTGGATGCCACTCATATTCGCCGCGCAGGCGTATATGATCACCGCTTTTGAGCGGTACACTTTCAGCCAGGTCAATGTTATGGGCAACCAGAATAGTTAAATTCGGTTCGGTCTCAAGGATAAAGCGCTGGTGACGGCTGCCCTCATTATCGTCCCGGAGGACCCGTTTAACCCGGCCTTCAACAATAAGCCAGATATCAGATTGCTGTCGATGGAAGGCTTGCTTTAATGCCTGGTTATTGGACTCTGAAGTGGGGGCCGGCAGGTTTTGGAAGGTCCCCTGATCCTGGAAGTATTGCCAGCCGGCCCAGGCCAGCACTACCACTAAAACCAGGTTGCGAAGCAGTGAGTTCGCTCTGGACCTCTGTCCCATGACTTATTTCCGGAATGGTCGCCAGCCCCATTGCCAGAGCAGTAACGCCCCAAAGAGCATACCCCCAAGATGCGCAAAATGTGCCACCTTGGAGCCCGGTGATACAACACCAAGGTATAGTTCCAGGCCTCCATATATGATGACAAACCAGCGGGCTTCCATCGGGATGGGTGGAAACAGCAGCATAATGCGATTGCGAGGCCACATGGCACCGTAGGCCAAAAGTAAACCGAATACTGCGCCGGATGCACCGAGGGTCGGTACCGGCGGTGCACTGCCCCAGGTTACCAGTAGTTGAATCACCCCGGCACCAATCATACAGGTGAAGTAATAGGTGCTGAAGCGTTTCCTGCCCCAATATTGTTCCAGCGGCAAGCCGAACATATAGAGGGCAAACATATTAAAAAACAGATGGGTGGTTGATCCGTGCAGGAAACCGTAAGTGACCAACTGCCAGATCTGGAAAGTCGGGTAGCCTCCAGCTGATGTATAGTAAGCCTCTGGTGCACCACCGGACCACAGCGCCATATAGGTGAGCAACTGAAATTGTGCACCGGTGCTCTGTAGCAGGAAAATTATGACGTTGGCGCCAAGGATCAGCCAGGTTAACGGCATGGTTTGTAGGTTAAATGTGGGTTTTTGCATAATTTTAAATAACAACAACCCATAACAGCAGCACTGCTATGGGTTGTGTTTCGTTTTAGTCAGGTATTTATTTATCAGTCGAGAGTTTAACGCTGCTGCCGGCTTTGTACGGATATTGAGCCATGATGGCGACAACGGTGCGTGAAACTGCATTTTGTAAATCAGCTATTTTCTTTTCATTCACCCGCCCCACAGCAACGCCTTCCCAGGCCAACTGCTTTTTACCGGCATCGACCAGGTCAATATTCACGGTGCCTTCAGTGTACTGGCTGACATTGGTGGTGTTGTAGTTATAGCTTGCGTAGGTTCCATAATGGCCGCCGCGGTAGCCGTAATAGCCGGGGTATCCCATGCCAACACCTACTCCGTAGGAAGGGGAACTGGATACCTTGAGTTTTTCAGAAAAATTTGCGTTGAAATTAACCAGCAAGTCAGGATTCTGGCTTGTATAAACATAGCCGCGTCCATTCATTTCTGCCCGCAGTGCATCTTTGAAGTACTGGGTTACCAGAGTGGTGTAATGTTTTTCATCAGTAGAGTATTCATCAAAAAAACCATACGTTTTAAATTGGGAAAAGTCTGCTGCCGGGTCGCTGTCGCTGCGAAGGTCAGGGCCACTGCTACAGGCTGCCAGGAGCAGTGTTGTCAGGATGATCAGGAAAATATTTTTCATTTACTTACAGGCCTATGTTGGCGAATTGCGAAATTTAATAAAGAATAATCACTTTATCACAGTAATGCGGGCCAATAATTATATACTAGTCCGCTATTGTCATTCTATTCGGTCCATATTCGTATGAGAAAAATCCAGCGCATTACCGTTTACGCCTCTGCTTCGAGTACATTGGCACCCGTCTACAACCAGGCTGCTACAGACCTTGGTCAGGTGATCGCACAGCTGGGCTGCGATATCGTTTATGGTGGCGGCGGCATCGGGCTAATGGGTAAGTTGGCTGATGCTGCTTTACAGGAAGGTGCCCGGGTTTATGGCATTATTCCCGACTTCCTTGATGGCCTGGAACACGGACACACCAGCCTCACCGAAAAAGAGGTAGTTAGCAATATGCGGATCCGCAAGGAAAGGATGCTGGACGGCAGTGACGCAGTGGTTGCCCTTCCGGGCGGTTCGGGTACTTTTGAGGAACTATTTGAGGCATTGACCCTTAAACGCCTGGGTTTGTACCTGGGGCCGGTGATCCTGATCAATACCAACAGTTATTACGATCGTTTAATCGAATTCCTCGGACAATCTGTCAACGAGGGTTTTATGTCAGAACTGCATATGCAAATGTGGTCGGTGATTGATTCTCCGGCCGGATTGGCCGAGGCCCTGGAAAATGCACCGGTCTGGAGCGAAGATGCATTACTGTATGCGGCTAACGGTTATAAGGCACCGGTATGAATGATCAGCAACAAAAAGAACCGGGTATGGGATACAAGGTTGTACCATCCACCATGGGTAAGCTCTGGTTGCAGGAGGCCTGGCAGTATTTTCGCAGTCGGACAAGATCGCTGGTTTTCAGTGTATTACTGTTAATGCTGCTGATGTCGTTGGCCAGTGTGCCGGTATTAGGGATGGTGATCAGTATTCTAAGTCCGGTATTTACTGCGGGTCTGCTACTGGGTATCAGGGCTGGTTTCCGTGAGCAAACTAACCGTATTAACCTGCTGGATGCCTGGCAGAAGCCTGAAGCCAGGAAACAGCTGGTTTTGGTTGGTTTTGTTTTTATGCTTGTCGGTTTGCTGTTTAGTACCTTAGCCGGTCCCGACCTGGCTGAATTTCAGCTAGCTCTCCTCAGCGGTGAAGAGCTGGCTCTGGCATCCTTCAGCAAGGTCATTATGGTCTTTCTTGCTGCTGTAACAATAATCAGTTTAAGCACCTGGCTGGCAATTCCTGAGATAGCATTCCGCGAAAGCCCCGCACTGGTATCACTGCTGTTGAGCCTGCGGGCGACACTGGCAAACTGGCGGGCACTGAGCATGCTGGGCTTGTGGCTGATATTGATAGGGTTTGTGGCTATTTTTATCTTTACGGCTGTTACCGCAGTGCTTCTGAGCGTGCTGGGAACATCGCCACTGGCGGGTTTTATTGTCACCTTGCCTGTGTTCGCCCTGATGCTGGCAGTTATGGCAGTTATGTATGTGCTGCAATATCTTTGTTGGCGGGATATCCTCGCAGATCCCGATATGGAAAAATCAAAAGAGCAGGCGACGACTCAACTTCCTGATCAGGGAGATAATGAACAAACCCGGGTGATTATTTGAGGGCACTACTGGCCTAAAACGTCATGCCGGGCTTGACCCGGTACCTCCGGACAGATAGCACGGTGCCCAATGAGGTCCCGGCTCGGGGGCCGGGATGACATTCTGTTTTTTATCAGATCGCGAGCGAAAAAGAAGTACGTCATGCCGGGCTTTACCCGGTACCTCCTGATAAATAACTAAGAGACCGTCTGGGAGTCTTCCGGTTCTGCCTCAGGCTTGCTGATAAGGATACGGGACATAATTATCCCCACTTCAAACAACAGCCACATTGGGATTGCCAGTAAAGTTTGTGAAATAATATCTGGTGGCGTCAGCAACATGCCAAGCGCAAAAGCACCGACAATTACATAGCTGCGTTTCCTGGCCAGTTTATCGGGTGTAGTCACCCTCAGGGCCACCAGGATAATGGTGGCAACCGGGACTTCGAAAACCAGTCCGAAGGCGAGGAACAGGGTCAGCACAAAATCCAGGTAGCGGGAAATGTCGGTCATAACCGACACACCTTCCGGTGCTACCCTGGCGAAAAAGCCAAACATCAGGGGGAACACCACAAAATAGGCAAACGCACAGCCGGTGTAGAAAAGCAGCGTGGCTGAGACCAGCAAAGGCCGGGTGATGCGCTTTTCTGTCTTATACAGGCCCGGTGCAATAAAGGCCCACAGTTGGTAAATAATGACCGGGATCGCAATCAGCAGGGCCAGCATCAGGGTAAGTTTAAACGGCGCCAGGAAGGGTGAGGCTACATCAATGGCCACCATTTGCGAGCCGGCGGGTTGATGCGCCAGCAAAGGAGCCGATAGCAGCGTATAGAGCTCGCTTGAAAAAGGCAGTAAAACAACCAGTACTACAACGACTGCCAGGGATGCTTTCAGCAGGCGTGAGCGCAGCTCGACCAGATGGCCGACAAAGGTCATTTCTTCTGGTACTTCAGCTTGTTTGTGCTGGCCTTCAACCGTTTCAGTCATCGTCGGTTACCGTTTTTTTATCGACGGCTAGTTTGGCAATGGCATCTTCCGGCAGAGCTGGAATTTCGGCATTCAGGGTTTTTTTCAGGTCCTCGCCGGTAGACTTAACTGCATCCTGTGCCTGGCTGAGTGCTTTGCGCAATTCTTCGGCATCGAGTTCGGCTTCAACCGATTGCTTGACATTGCCCCAGGCATTGCGTGCCTTGCGCAGGTAGAGGCCCAGGGTTCGGGCAACCCGTGGTAAACGCTCCGGACCCAGTACCAGCAGCCCGATCAGCATCAACAGGGCGAGTTCGGTGAAGCCGATATCGAACATAAGAGTGCTGTTCCGGGCTATTTTTCGTCTTTGGGGTCTACAACAGTACGTTCCTGAACGGAATCGGTACTGTCCATGTTGTCAGCCGAAAGCTGCTCATTGGCTTTATCTTCATCATCAGCCATACCTTCGCGAAAACCTTTGATTGCACCACCGAGATCACTACCGGCGTTGCGTAAACGCTTGGTACCAAAAATGACCAGTACGATGACCAGTAAGATTAATAACTGCCAGACACTGATGCCACCCATATCATTTCTCCAAATTCTTTTACGGTAATATTACCGAGTCTCTATCAGGCAAGTTTATCGCACCTGATCGGGCGCGTCATGTATCACCGGGGTGTTTCGGGGTAAATCGTGAAAACTGCGTGGTTTATCGAGCAGGCCTCATCAGCCCTTTGCTTAATTCCGTACGCGAATATTGAGGCCGCCGGCGAGTAACAGGCTGAGGGTCATCAATAGAATTGATAATGGACCCAGAGCAGGGATGCCAGTGGCAACCTGAGGAGCCACGTCTGGTATACAACCCAGTGGTTCACTGATTGCCAGGCTTTCAAGACCAATAACCGGAGTTTCCGCAATGGCTTCTGCTTCACCTGATTCTGTGTCTATTTTAAGGATTTGAGAGGGATAATCTTTATTGTTAATATTAAAACGATCAGTAACAGCCCAGAGCTGGCCATCTGTATCAAAGGCCAGGCCTCCATTTACATAGAGCTTGGCTGCATTGCCGAGGGCACCAATCAGGGTGGTTTTGCCTGTTTCGACATCTATGGCATAAAGGTTAGGCGCCAGGACTGTGTTGTTGCTGCTACCCTGTCCAAGACCATAAACTTTATCTCCCCAGGCTGCCAGTGCGGTGATTGGCGCCTTGAGTACAGCACCAACGATTGTGGCAGATCCGGTTTCACTGTTGAGCCGGTAGAGGGTTTGGTTATCATCTGATGCCATCAGCAAGGCACCTTCACAGGTAAACGTCAGGCCAAAATCGTAATTTTTCCCACTGGTAAGTTCCAGGTTGAAAGGGTTGCCGCTAACTGACTGACCGAGGCCGGTTTCTATGTCAATAGTCAGCAGGGTTTCATCCGCATCATCTACGGCATATAAAATACCGTTTGCGTCAAATGCAAGACCCTCGATATCGGAATTGATGGCCGTTTCGTTAAGTCGAACTTTATTAAACCGTTTTGTTTTGCCATTGGCCAGGTTTATTCGGTACAGACTGTCGGAAGTTGCGCTATCGACTCCATTGGAATTAACAGAATACGCAAACGGTGCAGCGACTGCTGATCCCGCTGAAAGAGTCAGCAATATTGATAGTAAAATATAACGCATAATCTAAATATCACTCCCTTAGCGAGTTTCCGCAGACGTCCTTGGTCGTGTCTTCGGCGCTAATCTGATGGTCTAGTCTAACAGGAAAAATCACGAAAAACATGATGTTAGAGTGATGGTCATTTAAAACCGAGGAACTGATTGATAATTGTTGTATGGATGCGACAATATAATTTGGTTAAACTTATGGGTACAGGACCAATGAGATCTCAAAGATCCATAGAAACAAACAGGGTTTTATTCACTGGCCTGTTTAGACGGATTTAAACCGAGCACAGGTCACCTGTGCTGTTGTATTTTAACAACGAGAAAAATTATTTTGTCAAAATTAGCTAAATTAGAAGCGGGCAGCCCAAAAACAGGTGGTAACAAGGTAGTGGGCAGGGGCATTATTATAGTAAATCTGGGTACCCCCGAAGACCTGGATAAGAAATCCGTGCGCAAATTCCTGGCACAGTTCCTTTCCGATCGCCGGGTTGTAAATTTGCCGCGACTGCTATGGCTGGCTGTCTTGTATCTATTGATATTGCCGTTTCGCAGTGGTAAGACGTTGGAAATATATCGTCAGGTGTGGATGCCTGAAGGTTCGCCGTTGCGGGTTTATTCAACCCGGATGGTAGCAAAAGTAGCAACGCAAATGCCGGCTGACCATGTCAGGCTGGCGATGCGTTATGGTGAGCCGTCTATAGAATCAGTGTTACAGCAATTTGC
>JADFVZ010000082.1 GCA_015222805.1 Pseudomonadota bacterium | reverse complement strand
GAGCAAGTTCCAGGGGTATGTGAATGCCTGGCAGGACCAGTCATTGGATCTGGACGCACAACTAAAAGAGATATCTCCGGCTTTTCTTCCTTTTGAGGTAAAATCTGCCGGTTTATTTCCAGAGTATCAAGCTCTTAAAAACCTGGCTCACGTACCTTTTCTCAACGGTAACCAGGTCGAGTTGCTGGTAGATGGTGAAGCCACTTATGCGAGTATTCAAAAGGGTATTGAGGAAGCTCGTGACTATATCCTCTTCCAGTTTTATATCCTTCGAGCCGATGATATTGGTGATCGTTTTAAGCAGCAACTAATCCGTAAAGCGAATGAAGGAGTGGCTGTTTACCTTATGTTTGATGGGCTCGGCAGTTCGGCCCTGAAAAAAGACTGGCTGGATGAGTTTCGCCAGGCCGGGGTTAAAGTAGCAGCCTTCAACACCCGCAAGGGCAGTGGTAACCGCTTTCAGGTTAATTTCCGAAATCACCGCAAGAATGTGGTCATCGATGGAAAAAGTGCCTGGGTAGGTGGTTTAAATGTAGGTGATGATTATCTCGGTGAAGACCCGAAGTTGAGCCCCTGGCGTGATACGCATCTTCGCATTGACGGGCCATCAGCACTGATGGCACAAATGTTATTCCTGAGTGACTGGCATTTCGCTGATGATACCATTATTGAGGGACTTGCCTGGCAGCCGCAGGCAGCAGTATCTGAGGCTGCTGACAAGGGAATGGATGTATTAGTCCTGGGGTCAGGACCTGCCGATGAGCTGGAAACTGCCAGCCTGTTTTTTACTAATGCACTGAACATTGCCCGGCAGCGTATCTGGATTGCTACACCCTATTTTATTCCGGATGACGCGACCATGGTGGCACTGCGGTTGGCGCTGCTGAAGCAACTTGATGTGCGTATTATCACCCCGGCATTGAATGACAACTGGTTTGTTCGCCATGCATCAAATGTCTATCTTAGCGAACTGTCACAGCTAGGTGCTAAAATCTATTTCTACGATAAAGGGTTTATGCATCAGAAGGTTATGCTTCTCGATACTGATGTATCGATGATAGGAACGGTAAATTTTGACAACCGGTCTTTCCGGCTGAATTTTGAAGTGACCGGTGTTGTAACTAACCGGGAATTTGCCACTGAAGTAGAAGCAATGTTGCTCGCAGATATTGTAAATTCAACCGAGCTTGAAGATTACGATTTAGGCAGGGAATCATTCTGGGAACGACTGAAAGCCCACGGCTCAGCGTTAATGGCACCCGTTTTATAGGCTAGTTCACGGCTCTTCTTTGGTCGTCCCGTCAGCTGCCGAGGCGGGAACCCAGGGGCTTTTCGAATTCGGGATTATCCTAACTGATCATCCGCAACATGATAATGCGGATCTTCCAGTCGATTGACCTCTACCAGGTCACCGGCCTTGTCCAGTAATTGTGTACAGTCTGTGGACAGATGGCGTAAATGCAGTTTTTTCCCGCGCTTTATATAACGCACTGCCAGCGAATCAATCGCTTCAATAGCTGAGTGATCAGTTACCCTGGAATTCTGGAATTCAATAATTACATCTTTAGGATCGTCAGCTGGTGAAAACAGGTCACGGAAATTCTTTACCGAGCCAAAGAACAACGGGCCATTCAGCTCGTAAACTTTGGAGCCGTTTTCATTGATATAAGTGTGTGCGTGAATATGTTTAGCATGTTCCCAGGCAAAGGCCAGGGCGGAGACGATAACCCCGACTATTACTGCGATAGCGAGGTCTGTGGCAACGGTTACACCGGAAACCAGCACCAGCACAAAAGCGTCATGCCGTGGGATTTTGTTGAAGATACGAATACTTGACCATTCAAAAGTCCCCAGTACCACCATAAACATAACCCCGACCAGGGCCACCATGGGGATGCGCTCAATTAAACCGGAAGCAAAGAGGATAAAGGCCAGCAGGAACAATGCGGCTGAGATTCCAGACAGGCGCGTACGCCCGCCGGAGTTAATATTGATCATGCTCTGGCCGATCATTGCGCAGCCGCCCATTCCACCGAACAGCCCGGTGGCTGTATTGGCAATACCCTGGCCTACGCATTCGCGGTTACTGCTGCCGACGGTATCAGTGACTTCATCAATCAGGGTGAGGGTCAACAGGGATTCAATCAGGCCGATAGCCGCAAGGATAATGGCATACGGGAAAATTATTTTCAGGGTTGCCAGGTTGAAATCCACAGCGGGTATATGGAACTGAGGAAAGCCACCCTTAATAGATGCAAGGTCACCAACCGTTTTAGTGTCAATGTTTAGAAAAATAACCATCAGGGATACTACGATGATGGCCGCGAGCGAGGAGGGCACGACCCGGGTAAACCTGGGCAGGTAATGAATGATAACCATGGTCAGGATCACCAGACCGGAAAATACCAGCAGGGGTATACCTGTCATCCACTGCATCACCCCATCGACATCAACCTGGAAGTGCTGTAACTGGGCAAGGAAAATCACAATCGCCAGCCCGTTTACAAATCCCAACATAACCGGATAGGGCACAATACGGATAAACTTACCCAGGCGTAGTATGCCAGCGGTCATTTGCAATAAGCCGGTTAATACCACCGCAGCAAACAGGTATTCAACCCCATGCTCTGCCACCAGGGAGACCATGACCACAGCCATTGCCCCGGTAGCACCGGAAATCATCCCCGGACGACCACCGAAGATCGAGGCCAGCAGGCCCACCATAAAGGCTGCATACAGGCCTACCAGGGGATCAACACCGGCAACAAAGGCAAATGCCAGTGCTTCCGGAACCAGTGCCAGGGACACGGTCAAACCGGAAAGAATATCGTTTTGCGCACTGATGCGGTATTTTTTAAATCCCAAACGGAACATAGGTCGGGTGCTTCTTTGAAAGATGGTAAGGGGCGCGGATTATACCAGTTGTTGTAGTATACCGCCCAATGGAAACTCGGCTTAGGTGTCAGGTTGACGGTGTCATAGACACCTTGTCATCCCGATAAAAAATAGAATGTCATCCCGGGCTTGATCCGGGACCTCCTAACAAATAGCACGGTATACAATGAGATACCGGGTCAAGCCCGGTATGACGAAATTCTTTATAACATTTTAAAAATAAGACGTCATCCCGGGGCGGCGAATAGCCGAACCCATTAACCGTCATCCCGGGGCGGCGAATAGCCGAACCCGGGAACCAGTTGATAACTAATACAACATCCGGCAACGAATGGTAGTAGGAATCGACTTCAAGTCAGTTAATAAGCCGTCAACCTCAGCCGCTTCAATATCCATCACCACATAACCGATGCGCTCATCGGTCTGCAGGTACTGGGCGGATATATTCACATTGTTATCGGAAAACACCTGGTTGATTTGTTGCAGTACACCAGGCTCATTTTGATGAATATGCAAAATACGGTGGCTGCCGGCATGGTCAGGCATGGAAACTTCAGGGAAGTTAACTGCAGACAAACTGGTGCCGTTATCGCTGTACTTAACCAGCTTACCGGTTACTTCCCGGGCAATATTCTGCTGTGCTTCCAGAGTGCTGCCACCGATATGCGGGGTGAGGATGACATTATCCAGTCCACATAGCGGGGAAATAAAGTTATCCGCATTGGATTTAGGTTCTACCGGGAATACATCCAGCGCAGCCCCTGCCAGGTGGCCGGATTCCAGGGCTGTGTGCAGGGCTTCTATCTGCACCACAGTACCCCGTGCGAGGTTGATCAAAAAACTGCCTTTACGCATTTTACTAATTTCATCTGCACCGAACATCTTATAGGTGGCATCTGTTTGTGGTACATGCAGGCTGACAACATCACTTTCAGCCAGTAGTTGGTCCAGGCTATCTACAGGAGTAGCATTGCCCATCGGCAGTTTATCGACGATATCGTAGTAAATAACTTGCATGCCCAGGCTTTCCGAGAGCACACCTAACTGCGAGCCGATATGTCCATAACCGATAATACCCAGGGTTTTTCCGCGTATTTCGGTGGATCCCGTGGCGGTCTTCAACCATTCGCCCCGATGTGCGGCGGCATTCCGTTGTGGAATGCCGCGCATCATCATGATCATTTCACCAATCGCTAATTCTGCAACGCTGCGGGTATTGGAAAAAGGTGCGTTGAATACCGGGATGCCGGCTTTTTCAGCCGCACCGAGGTCAACCTGGTTGGTGCCTATGCAAAAGCAGCCGATAGCTGCCAGTTTGTCAGCCGTTTCAATTACCTCAGCGCTTAGCTGGGTACGTGAGCGAATACCAACAAAATGCACTCCTTTGAGGGCGTCTTTGAGGTCCTCTCCGATTAACGAACTTTTATGCTCGACGATGTTGGAATAACCGCGGGATTCAAGGTTTTTCCTGGCTATCGGGTGCAGGCCCTCGAGCAGCAGGATGTTGATCCGTGATTTATCCAGGGAATGGGGTTTCATGGCGCTTGTTTCGGGGCTATTGTCTGGGCTATTGGTTGTGTGTGGCATGATAGGATACACAATAAGAAGATGAGTTAATATTTTCACGCCATCGACAATATTCCGCAAGCAGTTACGGTGTTTTAATGACTGTTTTCAAGTGGATTTAAGCATTATTACGGTTTTATCAGGAAAATGAACAGACAACATGAACCAGCTTGAAATTTTACAGGCAGAACTGCCAAACCTGGAGTTGCGTGCCGATGCCGGAAACCGGCAAATTTACGGGCAGGACTGGACCCGTTTCCGCCAACCCGATCCGCTAGCAATTGCTTTTCCCCGCCGTATTGAGGAGCTACAGTCATTGGTGCTTCTGGCAAGGAAATTGAAGCTGGCATTAGTGCCATCCGGGGGCCGTACCGGGCTTTCCGGCGGTGCGGTTGCCAGCGAAGGTGAGCTGGTGGTTTCATTTGAAAAAATGCGGAAAATTTCAGATTTTAACGCATTGGAAAGAACGGTTAACGTTGAAGCCGGTGTGATTACCGCACAGTTACAGGCTTTTGCTTCTGAGCAGGGATTGTTTTACCCGATTTCATTTGCCGCAGAAGGCAGTTCCGATATCGGTGGCAATATAGCTACCAATGCGGGCGGAATCCGCGTGTTGCGTTATGGAATGACCAGGGACTGGGTTGAAGGGCTAACTGTAGTCACTGGTGCGGGTGATGTTCTGGAGCTAAATCGAGGTTTAATTAAAAATGCCAGTGGTTATGATTTACGCCATTTGTTTATCGGCAGTGAAGGTACTTTGGGGTTTGTTGTTGCAGCTACAATGCGTATGTGCCCAATACCTGCAGGGCAGACGGTCATGCTGCTGGCTTGTGCATCCATGGATGCAGTGATGCAACTGTTTCAGGCCTGTCAAAATCAGCTTGAGTTATCCGCTTTTGAGTTTTTTAGTGATCAAGCCCTGGATAAAGTCTGTCAGCATCGGCAATTGAGCCCGCCACTGGAAACCCCGGCGCCATTTTATGTTTTATGTGAATTTGACAGCGACGAAGATACCTCAATGGCAGTGTTTGAGCAGGGCTTTGAGGCGGGCTGGCTGCTGGACGGGGTTATTAGCCAGTCCGGTGCACAGGTAGAAGAATTATGGCAGTATCGTGAAGGTATTTCAGAGAGTATTACTGCCTACACACCGTATAAAAATGACCTCTCGGTACGGGTATCGCTGGTTCCCGAATTTATGCAGGAACTCGATCAGCTCGTTGGTGAAAATTACCCGGATTTTGAAGTGATCTGGTTTGGCCATATCGGTGATGGCAATTTGCATATGAATGTACT
>JADFVZ010000081.1 GCA_015222805.1 Pseudomonadota bacterium | reverse complement strand
GCTAGTGCAGAATGGACCCCTAAGGGGAAGAAATAATGACGCTACCGAGAAAACAACTGATATCAATCGAAGAAACACCCTACTATCACATCGTCAGCCGATGTGTACGCCGCGCCTTTTTGTGTGGTCGTGATCCATTAACCGACCATTCCTATGAACACCGCAGAAAATGGATCGTAGAGCGCATCAAATATCTTTCCAGTAGTTTCAGTATTGATGTCTGCGCCTATGCGGTAATGCACAACCATTACCATCTGGTGTTGAAAGTAAACTCAACGGAGCATTGGAGTACCAAACAAGTCTTGTTTTACTGGGGAGCATTGTGTGCTTTACCGCTTTACTGTCAACAGTATCTAGGTGGCGATGATCTAGGTAAAGCAGAGCTTCAGTGGGTAGAAGAACGTGTAGCTGAATATCGTCAACGCCTGATGAGTATTTCCTGGTTTATGAAGCTGTTGAACCAGCACATAGCTATGGCGGCTAATGCAGAAGACAAGTGCACCGGTCACTTCTGGGAAAGCCGCTTTAAATCCCAGGCCCTACTGGATGAAAGTGCGTTATTGACCTGTATGGCCTATGTGGATTTAAACCCTATACGGGCTGCAATGGCAAACACGCCAGAGACGTCAGAATTTACTTCAATACAGGAAAGAATCAGGGCAGCTACTACCGACCTGCTGGCCTTCGGTCAAGGGATGAGTGAGCTTCCCTATAGCCTCAGCGATTATATACATTTAGTGGATTACACCGGCAGGGCCATCTTGAATAATAAGCATGGGCAGTTCCCGCCTGAGTTATCCGCAATAGCAGAACGCTTGGGGCTTAACCCGGATACCTGGTTAAAGGAAATCAACCACTTTTCATCCAAAGGTTTTACTGCTGTTGGAACAGTTGAGCAATTACGACAGTTTTGTGCAACGGTGGGCAAGAAGTGGAACCTGGGACTAAAACTTATTCCCGCGTTGGAATAGTGAATATTCATCCGGAAAAACCTCTGCAGATTCACTGCTGAGGTCTTCGTGTGCCCAAGTTACAGTAAAACCACCAGTTCCTGGAATTTCTTAGCAATTCCTAGCCATCGTAGTACTTTTTAAGTAAAAACCAGCTAAGTAAACTATCTCATTCTCTATTCAGCAATAACCCAATACTTTTACTAGATGCCTGTCCATTATTAACTTCCTTCCCACCCCAAACCCACGACCAGGAAAGACTGGTTACCAGGGATAGGTTCGAGGAGTGGCCACTGTCTGTCCAGGTCAGGTCCCCACGCCAAACTGCACCGCCAACATTCACGATTCCACCCAGGCCTATTAGCGGGCCCCCGTAATGCTCAGCCAGCAGCAGGTAATATTCGTTCATACCGAGAAAACCATGATATTTAACCGCCAGCGATGACCGTTCACTTTCCACATTGCCATTGTGCGGATTGCGACGGACCACGGCCACCATTTGCAGGTCATTGCCGCTATTGAACAGGTACTGACCGTAAAGCATGTGGCCTGATGATGTGTCTGTCCCGGCTTGTTTTATGTGTCTGTCCCGGCTTGTTCACTATGTGTCTGTCCCGGCTTGTTCTTCTATGTGTCTGTCCCGGCTTGTTCCTATGTGTCTGTCCCGGCTTGTTCACAAACCTCAGCAAACCTCAGGACAGGCCCATAAACAGCATAAAATGATTGCCGCCGGAATACGGTTATTCATGCACCTTATGCCTGTAGTTGATCGTTGATCACTTTACCGTCCTGCATTTTAATCAGGCGTTCTGCATATTCCATCACCTGTTCATCGTGGGTTGCAATCAGGAAGGTGACATGATGATGCTGGTTCAATTTCCTCAGCAAATCCATCAACTGGCGGGCCGTGTTTGAATCCAGGTTAGCCGTGGGCTCATCTGCAAGCACCAGTTTCGGCTGGCTTACAATTGCGCGGGCCACCGCAACCCGCTGCTGCTGACCTCCGGAAAGTTCAGCCGGGCGTCTGTCCTCCATTCCGGCCAGGCCTACTTCCTTGAGGATAGCCAACGATTTGTTGCGGCGTTCTGCTGCTGTCATGCCCTGCACCTGCATGACGAACTCTACATTTTCACGCGCGCTCAGAACTGGAATTAAATTATAGGATTGAAAAACAAAACCAATATTGTGTAGCCTTAAATCGGCCAGGGGACCTTTACCCAGTTGGTCTACACGCTGACCATCGATATCTATCTCACCACTATCCAGCTTGTCGAGCCCGCCTATCATATTCAGCAAGGTGGTTTTACCGGACCCGGATGGTCCGGATAAACAGATAAAAGAACCTGCATCAATGTCGAGGCTGACATGATCGAGCGCTTTGATAACGACATCACCTTGCTCGTAGTTTTTACACAAATCAACACATTTAATGGCTGTCATTTATCTAGTCTCAGGTTTTAGCGATGGCTTCAACAGGCCGGTAACGGGAGGCGCGCCAGGCGGGTAGCAAACTGGTCAGCAAGCCGAGGATAATTACGACTACATTGGCAGTAACCAGGTCGCGTATTTTTAATGCCGGATACAGGGTACTGCCGGCACCCATCAGTTCCATACCTTTGGCAACTGCAGAGACATCAATCCCGTCCCTTAAAGGCAGGATGGTAGCAATGGCAAGCAGGTTGCCCAGCAGCAAACCCAACAGCAACAGCAGTAGTGATTCCACCAGGATCTGGTAAAGGATGGAAGCCGGTCGCATTCCCAGGGCCTGCATTAAGCCGATTTCTCGAATTCGTTCGAATACTGCCATCATCAGCGTATTGGCAAGCCCAAAACTCAGCGCCAGGAAAATCACAATAATCCAGACCAGGACGACACCATCCATCATCCCGAGCATCATACTCAGGTAGCTGTTCAGTTCCATCCATGGCAAGACTTCGGCACCTGCCGGAGCCGTGGCTGAGATCAGCTGCTGCAGTGCTGCAACATCACGGTAGTCTTCTCCGTTGATAGCGATTTCTGAAACCTGTGTGCCTATTTTCAGGAGCGCTTGCACTATGTCCCTGCCAGCATATATAAACTGTTCCTCCTGGCTTTCCAGACTGGCTTTATATACACCGACAATACGAAAACCACGGTCAGCCACATTATTATCCGGGTCCTGGCTCATTACCGCCACCCGTTTCCCTAAACGGGTTTCGAGCCGCTGCAGTAACTTGTGACCGATAATCAGCCCCTTATCACCAGCATCTTCCAGGAAGCGACCCTGGTTAATACTACCCGCATCAAAGCCCAGGCTGAGCTCTGCTATCGGATCAATACCAACCAGGATAACGCCACGACTACCTTGTTCACTGGAAATCATTGCCGGAACCCGCACCCGGCTGCTCCAGCCAAAAACAAGTGGGCTGTTTAAAGCGGATAATAATTCGGCACCAGGGGCTTCAAGGCTATTTTCAATGCTCGGGTCATCCCTGTACTCTGAATTATGAATCTGCACCATTCCCGGCAGGGATTGAATCCCGTCTTTCAGCATCTGGTCGACCATACCGCGCATCAGCGCGGTCATAAAGATCATCGCCCAGACACCAATAATAATGGCGATCAGCATAATTAGTGTACGTCGATGATTACGCCACAGATTGCGCCAGGCCAGCTGGATCATCGCACCGAGTGGTAAACCAGTTGCAGCTGGCATCACACCGCCCTCATCGCTTCCACCGGCTGCAGGCGAAATAGCCTGAGTGATGGGTAAATTGATGCGAGGATACAAAACAGGAAGACCAACCCGGGACCCAGCAGCATCGAAAGCAGGCTAACGCTGGGATAAATTACGCCCGGCAGGTTAAATTTCTCACCCATTTGTTCCATGCCAGGATAGGAAAAGCCGTTAATACTCAGGTAGTAAGCCAGCATCCAGCCAAGTACCAGCCCGATGACGAGGCCAATCAGGGCCATCAACACAGCCTCCAGCATTACCAGTGACGCCAGCTTACGCGGTTTAACCCCAAGGGCTGTAATCACCCCGAACTCGCGGGTGCGTTCCAGTACTGACATCAACTGGGTATTGAGTACGCTGAAGGCCACCAGGATTATTAATATGCCATACATAAACCATGCACTGGTCAGGTCAGCCTGGATAGCCTGGCGCAGGCCAGGCTGGAGTTGATTCCAGTCGAGTGCAACCAGTTGACTCTGCCCATTGATCTGTTCCCGGGCAACACTTAAGGTGGCAGCAACCTGATCCAGTCCATCTACAGCAATCACTATCGTGTGCCCCTGGTTGCGCATCGCAAAGGTTTCCTGGAAATACCCCAGTGGTACCTCAGCCAGGCTGCGGTCAAGATCGTTCGAACCGGAAGCAAAGATACCGCTGACAATTACCACTCCGGCAGCAAACGAACCATCCCTACCGCTGCCAAGCAGGGTCAGTTCATCACCGAGGGAGACTTTAAGGTTACGCGCAAGGGTACTACCGATTACGATTTCATCTGCATTCATTTCCTTCAGGAAACGACCTTCTTGAAGCAGACCCGGCAGGGTCGAAACCCTGGCTTCAAACGCTGGTTGCACACCAATAATTTGAATCCCAAGCGAACGTTTTTCACTCGATACCAGAGCGAAAACCGATGCCCGTGCAGCAATATGTGCCTTGGGTAGTACACTGCGAAGTTGCTCCGATAACGGCAGGATCGTTGGAATACTGTTGCGAATTTTTGGATTTTCGTTATAACCGACATGCTGGATTTGGACATGGCCACTAAAGGTGGCAAGGGTGTTATCGATCATCATCTGGTAGGAACCAAACTGGATTGAAATCATAAACACCAGTAGCACATTGGAAAAAATCATCGCCACCACCGTCAGCCAGGTACGGCGTTTGTGTCGCCAGAGGTTGCGCCAGGCCAGGCTTAGGGTGAGATTCACTGCCGCGGATTCCTCAAGTTTGAAAGGGTAAAGATATTGGCCGGAAGCTCAAGGTCGAACTCTATCTTTCGGGTAATGATTTCAGTCCATTCATCCGGGGTCTCCAGCTTGCCCATGCGCATCAGACTGGCTACCTGGCGCCCGCCCATCTCTTCAACCTTCAAGGTCTTCATGGACTTAACCTGCACCCCATCCTGGTCCCAGAACTGATGTTCCTGCATGACGTAATCATCACGTATTATCAGTACCTCTTTCCCCCAGACAATTGCTGCATCTTCATGCGGTATTGCAGTAATTGTGTAATAGGTATGGCCGTCACGCTCTTCCCGGGCGCTGAGTTCATGCTCATACTGATCCAGAATGTCAGTCGATTTGCTAATGTCTTTATTCGAAAAATCACTACCCAGCCAGCTCTGCGTCATCATTGATGAGGGCACCTTGATAATGCGGTTTATTTTGGGTGAATAAGTCCACATATTATTATCATTCAGCAATGTCCCATTGCCGGCATCCTTTTTTGGCTCTACGACCCTTACCAGCGATAGTTTGTCACCCTGGCTCCAGCTGCGCATGGACATTTTCCGCTGCCAGTCCGGACGATGGATTGTCATACTGATTTCCGAATAAGATGTCTGTCCCCGCCATTGGGCCATAGCCTCTTCCACTATTTCCCGGGCCTGGTTGTCCTCAGCAAGGGCTGATGCAGAAAGTAACAAGGTTAGAACCATGGGTAAATAGCGCATTGGATTTACATCCGATCATTGAATACGGGTTTTGATAACAACAGAATACCGCTATGATGACATATGCTCAACATTATCCTCTACCAACCTGAAATACCACCGAATACCGGTAACATAATCCGCCTGTGTGCCAATACCGGCGCACGCTTGCACCTGATTCATCCTTTAGGTTTTGACCTCAGCGACAAACAGATGCGCCGTGCCGGCCTGGATTATCACGAATATGCCAGTATCGAAGAATATTCTGACTGGCAGGATTTTCGCCAGCGCCAGGCTGATATGCGCCTGATTGCACTTTCCACCCACGGCACAATAAAATACACTGAAATCAAATATACCCATGGAGTCGGTTTATTATTCGGACCGGAAACCCGCGGTCTACCCGATTCCCTTCGTGAAAGCCCCGGTATTGAAGTGGCACGACTGCCAATGGTTGCCGACAGCCGCAGCCTGAATTTATCCAACACAGCAGCCGTTGTTGTTTACGAAGCCTGGCGACAGCTGGGGTTTAATCAATAACCAGAGCCGAGAAACCGGCGCGCATGTTCTCAATATTTTCGAGACCACCTGTTGAAAGAAAGGCTCACACCTAATTGATCACGCTCTATTAGAGTCAGCTAAGCCGTCGCTGTCAGAGACTGCTTTGCCTTGACCTGAATAAGCTTGCGCAGGAAGGGAACCAAAAGCACAAGAGCGATGCCCACGATGGTACTGCCCCAGCCAAGTCGTGCAAACAGGCTTGCGTAGTCCGGGTTAGTGATCAAGGCAGCGCCTTCGGCTGTGTTCGGAACCATACCAGAAAAATCACCGGCGAACAGTGAGGCGAGACCGGTTACTAACATCCAGCTGCCCATCATAATGCCCTGGTATCGGCTCGGAGCCAACTTGCCGATCATTGCATAGCCAATGGGTGAGATCAGCAGTTCGCCAAGGCTTTGCAGGACATAGCTACCGAACAGCCATTCGAAACCAACCAGGCCCGTGTCACTGGCCAGCGATATGCCTGCGGGCAGTGCCAGGAAACCTAGCCCCATCAGGATCAGTGCCGCGGCGAATTGCTGAGGGATGTCTATTTTCCAACCCCGCTTGCGCAGCCGGCTGAACCACATTGCCAGCAATGGTCCGCCCACTACGATCACAACCGTGTTGATATTCTGGACCCACTGGGGTGCAATCTTAATTCCCCAGACATACAGGTCGACGTTATTGATGGCGAATAATTGCAGGCCATTGGGCGCCATCTGGTAGAGCGACCAGAACACCAGCGAACCCAGGGTCAGGATCAGGTATGCCCACATATTGTTTCTTTCAATCTTGTCGCGATGTTTCACCGTCAGGTAAATCAGCAGGGTCGCAACCATCGCGGAAATAACTTTGAGAAGCGTCCCGGTAGGGCCGGGATGCTGCAGCAAGATCCAGACGGTAGGTACGAGTCCGAAGAGGATGGCCAATCCAACTATAAAGCGAAGCCTGTACTGGCCGGGGCTAACTTTCAGTAAGGGTGTGTGCAGGTCCTTGAGCACCCTCCAGTTAGCGACCGTAAGGATGATGGCAAGGAAGTTACCAACGGTAGCAAAAATGAACAGGCTGGCGTAGCTCTCGGTCAATTGATAATGACCAGCAACTGCAAAACCGATAAAAAAACCGAGGTTCATGCCCGCATAATTCCACAGGAAGGCTGCCTCGCGACGGGCGTCCTCCGGCTCGAAACGCTGCGTCAACATCATATTAAGACAGGTGACATTCAGGCCGCTTCCTGTAAGGAAAAGTGCAAGGCCCCAATAGAGCAGTTCGGTCGTGCCACCAGCGGTCAGCGCGGAACCAAAGACCTGAAGCACCATGCCACCGACAAACAGGTTACGGTTGCTCAAAAAGCGGCCACCCAGGTAACCTCCAAAAAGATGCAAGCCGTAATTGAAAGCACCGAACACACCCATTAGGAGGGCAGCATCAGCAGCCGAAAATTTCAGGTGTCGTGTCGCATACAGGACCAGGGTGGAATAAAACACCGCAAAGCCGAGTGTTGCAACTATCTGAATAAAGAACAGAGCACCGGCACCTTCAGGGATACTGTTAATTTTGTTACCCAGTACTGACAAGCCTCTCTCCATCACGGTGAAAATTCTGCTCCGAAGTATAAACTACTTTCTGTGGCCTTTAAAAAAAGTGGGGAAATATTACCGAGCGAGCATTACCGAGGACAGACACCATACATCACCAAATTACATGACAAAACTGGGGCCTGAGTTTAGCCTCGTGTTAGAAACCAGACTATGTTAATTAACTGATGATAGAAATTAGCCATGATACCCATGCGAGCAATGGGAATATGCCTTGCATGACAGCGGGTTTAAGCATTTTCTGTCCGCCGGAAAAATAGAGCACTAATGCCGCTCCGAACATATTTAAACAGCTAAAAAGAACCAATGTAGTGGCAACGTTATCGCTGTTATTAAAGTGCATTAGAGTTATACCTAGAAACACACCTATAGCAAGGAATAGATTATAAAAGCCTTGATTGAATGCGAAGAGCCGTTTGTGTTCGGCCTCTTCAGCTGAGGATGCGCCGAACTTACTATATATTTTAGGTTGCATGAACCATAAGCTCTCCATGCAAAATATATACACATGGACAAACGCTGCGAGCATAGCAAAAGCTTGAGTGTACATATTCATTTCCCCACCCTTGAATCGCCCCCAAATACTGTATTGGTGTATTTCTAGTGATCTTACTTTCAGAACAGCACCATGACAAGTAATACTCGGGATCAGGTGTAGTTACCATATAGTTACAGGATTCTTTATAAGCAGCCTGTCACTAGTTAGCAGGAGGCTAAATGGTTTCTGCTTTCTGTTCGCGCGAGAGCAGCATTTTCAAGCCTTCGGCAGGCGGCAGGCCTTTATGGATAATCGAATAAACGACTTCTGAGATTGGCATCTCAACGCCGTGCTGCTGTGCCTGGCGATGGACTTCTTCGGCAGTATTTACACCCTCAACCACCTGAGCAATGTCCACCAGGGCTTTTTCTGCACTGTCACCACGCCCCAGTGCCAGCCCGAAGCGACGGTTGCGTGACTGGTCACCGGTACAGGTAAGTACAAGATCGCCCATACCCGCCAGACCCATCAAGGTTTCTTTTTGCGCACCCATCGCCTCACCCAGGCGCATCATCTCCACCAGGCCACGGGTTACCAGGGCTGCGCGGGCGTTATCACCCAGGCCCATGCCATCAGCAATACCGGTAGCGACTGCGAGTACATTTTTCACCGCACCACCCAGTTCTGCGCCGATTAGATCATCGGATGTATAGGTACGAAAAGCACCGTGATGCAAGGCCTCGGCAAAACGTTTATTGAAATCTGCGTCTGTCCCGGCAACGGTTACTGCGGTGGGCAGATTGTGGGCAACTTCCATCGCAAATGAAGGTCCGGTGACTAATGCCAGCGGCGTGCTGGCCGGTAGCATGTCCCTTGCTACTTCGTGCAGCAAGCGGGCGCTGCCGGGTTCAAAACCCTTACTGGCCCAGGCCAGTCCGCGACTCACATCCAGGTATTTAAGCGATGTAGCCAAAACTGAACCAAAACCATGGCTCGGTGATGCGATCAGCAGATGATCAATACCATCCAGCGCTGTCTCCAACTCTGGTATGGCAATAAGGTTATCAGGCAACACAATACCGGGCAGGAAACGCTGATTGCGACCACTGGCCCGGATAGCTTCGATATGACTACTGTCCCTGCCCCAAAGCCGGACCTGATGGCCCGACCTGGCTAACTGAATAGCCAGTGCGGTTCCCCAGGAACCGGCACCGGCTACAGCAAAGATTAGAGGTTTAGTCATCTAGATTATATGTATTTATGCTTCGCCTTCAGGGGTTGCATTGGCTGTGGCTTCCGCCTGCGCCTGCTGCATACGCTGGGCGTAGAGTGCATCAAAGTTGATGGGTTGCAATACCAGCGGTGGGAAACCACCGTCACTCACAAGACCGGAGATCATGGTGCGCGCATATGGGAACAATGTGGTTGGGCACAAGGTATTCACAGCCGCGTGATGGCTTTGTTCATTAAATCCGGAAATCTGGAAAATACCCGCCTGTACAACTTCAGCCAGGTAAGCTGTTTTCTCGCCTACTGTAGCCGTAACTGTAATTGTCAGGGTAACTTCAAACAGGTCATTCTCCATTTCTTCGACACGCTGGCCCAGGTTGAGCTTGATGTCTGTCTGTCCCTGCTCTGTGAAAATAGTGGGTGAATTAGGAACTTCAAAAGACACGTCTTTTGCGTACAATTTCTGTACTGTAAACTGGATTCCTTCAGGATTTGGCTGCCCTTCAGTTGCTGCGGCCTGGTTGTTTTCTTCTATCTGGTTGTTTTCTTCTGCCATGTTGTTCTCTCTCGACTTGTAAGTATCTGATTTAACTCAGATGAATGGTTATAATTTAAAATTAATTCTGTCTTGCGGATAACCCGTCGGTTATGAGGTCTTAACCGGTAAGTGATCACTAACCCACTGCGACATACCGCCGCGTAGCAAAGAAACGCTGGCATAGCCCTGTTTAACCAAACTAGATGCTGCTGCCTGGGCACTGCCCCCGGATTTGCATACAACTATAATGGGGCGATCTTTTAGTTTTTCAATATCCTTGCCCGGATTTTTTAACTGGCTCAAGGGTAAATGCCAGGCACCTGAAATATGTGCTTTGCGATAGACATCGGCACTGGACACATCGACAACCGCAGCATCTTCATTATTGATCAGGTTGACCGCATCATGGGTTGAAATGGTGTTAAACCCCTGGTTCTGTCGGCTGATTTCTGAATAGATCAGCATTAACAACGTACCAATAAAGGCAACGACCATTAGCATATGATTTCCGGCAAACTCAATTAATTGATCCATACATATATACCTGATAAAGGAACGGCCGAGCTATTGACTGATTCCATGAAAATAAATAATCCGCATATTATACGCAAATATCGACAGTTAAGCGCCCTCCCAGAATAATTATGCGATAATTTCGGGACAGACCCATGCTTTATTCAATTCTGATCAGGCTTCTTGAAATATGCAACAGGCAATTGGCAGCACCAACCACGATAAACCCGATATTCCCCGGCCCCTGATGCTGCTGATTCTGGATGGCTGGGGTTACCGGGAACCTGCCGTCGACAATGCCATCAGTAATGCCCGCACGCCAAACTGGGACAGACTATGGAAAAGCGGTTCACATACCCTGCTGGATACCTCCGGCCTGGCAGTGGGGCTACCACAAGGCCAGATGGGGAACTCTGAAGTCGGGCATATGAATATTGGTGCCGGGCGGATTGTATATCAGGACTTTACCCGAATTGATAAAGCGATTGCTGATGGTGATTTCGACAGCAACCCTGCGCTCTGTGCTGCCATCGATAAATCCATGGGACAGACAGTTCATATAATGGGGCTGTTATCCCCGGGGGGCGTGCATAGTCATGAAGAACAGATGTTTGCGACGATTCGACTGGCCCAGCAACGCGGTGCAAAAGCCATTGTAGTCCACGCTTTCCTTGATGGTCGCGATACACCACCGCGCAGCGCCCTGGCTTCGATTAAAAAGCTTGAAGCCCTGCTTGCCGAAATCCCCTCGGCCCGTATCGGCAGTCTCTGCGGGCGCTACTACGCCATGGATCGGGACCAGCGCTGGGATCGTATCCAGCGGGCCTGGGATATGCTGGTTAATGCAGAGGCACCTTTTCACTATGACAATGCTGAAGATGCGCTTGCAGCAGCTTATGCACGCGATGAAAGTGATGAATTTGTGCAGCCCAGCCTGATCGGCAAAAACACAGCCGTTATTTCCGGTGACAGCATCATTTTTATCAATTTCCGCTCTGACCGCGCAAGGGAAATATCCCAGGCTTTTGTTGATCCCGGATTTACGGGTTTTACCCGCCAGCCGCCCAAACTGACCAGTTTCGTCAGCATGACCGAATACCTCGACGGCCTGCCCACCGAGATTGCTTTCCCCTCACTCAAACTGGAAAAGGTTTTTGGTGAACTGCTGGAAGCCCGGGGACTGCGGCAGTTACGTGCAGCAGAGACAGAAAAGTATGCACACGTTACCTTTTTCTTTAACGGCGGCCGGGAAGCGCCCTTCAGGGGTGAAGATCGGAAACTGATTCCTTCCCCCCAAGTGGCCACCTACGACCTGCGGCCGCAGATGAATGCACCCCTGCTACAAAAAGCCCTGGTGGAGGCGATAGAATCCGCTCAGTATGATGTGATCATTTCAAATGTTGCCAACCCCGACATGGTGGGCCACAGCGGTAAGCTGGATGCAGCCATTAAAGCCGTAGAAGCCGTTGATGTGCTGCTGGGTGGGGTCTCCGCTGCAATGCAGGCGGCGGGCGGGGCCCTGCTGATCACCGCCGACCACGGCAATGTGGAGCAGATGACTGATCCGCTTACAGGACAGGCACATACTGCCCATACCACCAACCCGGTGCCATTTCTTTATCCCGGCCACCGGCAGGAAATGCGTTCGGGAGGCAGCTTGCGTGATATAGCACCGACCATGCTCAGGCTGCTGGGGCTGTCTATTCCGACTGAAATGAGTGGTCATGATTTACTGGATCTTAATGATTGAAGGCGCGTGGCTATCCGCATATCAAGCATGGTTAAAACTGGCACTGATACTTTTACTGCTGGGGTTAACGCTAAACAATGGCCATGCCGAAACAGAAAAACAAAAGCAAACCCGCCAGCAGATTGGCCACCTTGCTGAACAAATCCACAACTTGCAGGCAGAACTGGAAGGAGCTCGCGGTCAGTTTGGAGAACAACAGCAGGCACTAAAGCAGATGGACCTGGAGATTCAATCCAACCGCATCGACTTACGCCAGTTCCAGCAACAGGCCAAAGAACAGCAAGTGGAAATAGCCAAGCTGGAAGAAAAACAACAGACCATACTTGCCGAACTGGGACTTGAAAAACACCAGTTGGCTGAACAACTGCGCCAGGCCTGGCTGCTGGGCCGCGGCAACCAGCTGAAGCTGCTGTTGAATCAGGATGACCTGTCCCAGGGCAGCAGGATGCTGACCTACTATCGTTATTTTAACCAGTCACGACTTTCACAGATCGATCAATTTGATCAACAACTGGAAGTCCTGGAGGAAAATTACCGGCAACTCAGGATCGCTGAACAGGTACTGGAAGTATTACAGGTGGATACTGAATCCGCACTCGCAGCTCTGGAGAAACAACACCAACTGCGGCGGCTATCAATGACAGAACTTAATCGTCAAATTGTTGCCAAATCCAGCAGGCTCACAGAATTGAAACAAGATCGTAAAGACCTCGAAACCCTGTTGGAACGCCTTCAGGGTTTACTCGGTGATATCCCCGATGACCTGGGTAACGAGCGTTCATTGCAAACACTGAAAGGCAAACTATTGCAGCCTGTTAACGGTCGGATCCGCTATCGTTTCGGTGATCCGCGCTCTGGTGACATGCGCTGGAAAGGGTGGTTTATTGAAGTTAAGGTGGGTACGGATATCCACAGCATCGCCAAGGGACGGATCGCCTATGCAGATTGGCTGCGCGGTTACGGTTTACTAATGATTATTGACCATGGAGATGGATTTATGAGCTTGTACAGCAATAACGAAAGCCTGTTTAAAGCAGTCGGAGAATGGGTGGAAACCGGTGAAACCATTGCCCAGAGCGGACCGGCAGTAAACAACTCATACGATGGCCTGTATTTTGAACTGCGACATGCAGGAAAGGCATTAAACCCCCATTCATGGCTGAAAAAATAAGGAAGTTTATGCTGGATTTTTGCAGACGAAACAACCGACTACTGATGATTGCAGCACTGGCTTTCCTGCTACCTTCAGCTGTATCAGCGGCTACCGACAAACACAACAGCGCTTTGAATCTGAAGGATTTACGTGCCTTCACCGAAGTCTATATCCAGATTCGCGATCAGTATTATGGAAGCATTGACCAGAATGAAATTTTCCAGCATGCAATCAGCGGTATGCTGGCCGATCTTGATCCACACTCAAGTTACCTGAGCAAAGAGGAATACGCTGACTTAAACAATTCCTCCCAGGGACTCTATGCCGGTATAGGTGTTGAAATTTCCACAGCGGTTGAGCGGCTTGAAATCACCCTGGTTATTGAAGATTCTCCTGCAGCGAACGCCGGAGTTGCCGTGGGTGATATTGTTACTGCTGTAAATGGTCACCCGGTCAGGGGCAGGTTGATAATTGACTCTCTTGAGGAACTGCGTGGTGAACCCGGCACAAAAGTATTAATTGATATACTTAGTAAAACCCCGGAGCCTGGAAAATCTAGCAGCAACATCAGGACCTTAAAGCTTGAACGCGCAATTATTCACTATAATGAAATCAGCTCCCACCGCCTGATTGATAATTTACTGCTAATACAAATAAAAAGTTTCCAGCACAGCACCGCCCGGGAATTACAGGTAGAAATTGAAACACAACTGGCAGAAGCTTCTGTCCCCGGTCTAATCCTGGACCTTCGCAACAACCCCGGTGGCATCCTTAACAGCGGGGTTAGTGTTGCTGATCACTTCATGAGCCAGGGCCTGATCGTCAGCACCAGGACCCGAGGTGAAGTCGAAGATTTGCGATTATCTGCAGACAACAAACAGTTACTGGGCAATATTCCTTTGGTGGTACTGATTAACAGCGGCACCGCCTCTGCCGCCGAAATTGTAGCAGGAGCGCTGCAGGACAGTCATCGGGCTACAATTGTAGGTGAAAAATCTTTTGGCAAAGGCTCCGTACAATCCGTTTTTCCACTGAGCAACGGTGGTGCCCTGAAACTGACAACAGCACATTATTTCACACCTTCCGGACGGGTAATCCACCATCAGGGAATTCAACCTGACGTGGTAATTAAAGAAACGCCTTCAGCAACGGATGATGATCCGGTTTTGACGGCAGGGGTTGAGGTATTACGGGGGCTTTGAGTTTAAGGGACAGACTACTATATTCGTTCCCGTAAAGATGGGAATCCAACCTGGTTGGTACGAGCCTTGCTGGATACCGGTACCGGATCGAGTCCGGCATGACGTCTTCGGCTATTCGCCGCCCCGGCATGACGCCCCTGGTGGAGCTTTGTATTCTATTTATATTGGGAGATTGTTAAGAACTGGAGAGTACTTATTTGTGTACTGGGAAGGGCGTCACTTTTTCGCCGGTTTTTTGATCTCGGATAACACACTGTCCGCGTTTGCGGACCTGCTCTACCCTGAGGACTGACTGGATCGGCAGGTGCAGCACTTCAACACCGGAGAATTCATCACGCAATTTTTCCTCAACCGGATCAACCACCATTGAGTCAGAATGGTCAAATACCAGTTCACTCACTTCAACAAAACCATACAGGCCGCTACTGGTGATGCCCCGCGAATAGATTTCGTAGACTTTTCCCAGGTGGATGAAGACAACTTTATAAAGTTTATTGTTTTTATCTTTCATTAAATGTACCTACCGATTGATTTTTCGTATCAACAAGGCAATTATAATACCAATTGCAAAGCCGCTCAGATGAATTTTCCAGGCCATCTGACTGGATAAAGTACTTTGCAGCGTGTAAATAACCTGCAACACCAACCAGGCACTGATCACCAGCAATGCCGGCAGCCTGGTAAATTGTGGAAATAAACCAAGCGGTAGATATACACCAATTTTCCCGCCTGGAAACAGCCCCAGGTAACAACCGATAATGGCAGAAATACTCCCGCTTGCACCGATCACCGGCAAAAACCCTGCAAGGTTAAAACTCGATTGTTGATAAAACAGCAGCAGATTCACCAGCATTCCGCTAAAGAGGAATAAAAACAGGTAGTAGAAGTGCCCAAGCCGTTTCTCAACCGGCCAGCCGAAGACCAGTAAAAAAGCCAAATTACCAAATAAATGTGCCCACTGAATGTGCAAGAAAATGGTTGAAGCTGCACTCAGGAGTAAACCTGGCCAGAGAGGTGCTGCAGGCTGCAGATACATGCCCCAGCGCTGCAACCAGATCAGTTGCTCAGCAGAATCACCCCGACTGTAGAACAGGGTAATCAGGCTGCAAATGACAATAATGGTCAAACTCACCCAGGGAGTACTGGGCTGCAATTTACGCTGGCTGGTTTGGATTAACAAAGACACAGCTTAATGGCTAATCAATCAGTATCCGGTACTGGCGGAATTTCAGGATGATTCCCTGGCGCAAAATCTCATCCAGTACCACAGACTCTGCAATCTGATCTGATTCCATATAGCGTTTACCATTAACTATCGCAAAACGGGATTCAGGATCCGTCGAATACACCTGCATGGAGATGTTGATCTCTGGAAGACTGGATCGAACTGAAACTGGCAACTCGTACAAACGGACACTATTAGCCTTTTTCTTTTTTACAGCAACCTTATTTTTTTTAGTTTGCCTGGCTTTCTCCTCGGCCAAACGACGATCTACTGCAGCCACCAGTGCAGCGTCCTCATCGTGCTCAGCCTTTCGCTGCTTCTTCAAGCGATCTAAACGTTGCTGGTTTTTGTCTTTACCCGACGCTGCGGCAACCGCCGGGTCGTCAGATTGTGCCACACCTGGAGTTCCCGCAGTCGGCAAATCCTGGGTAATCGAAATAATTTTACCGGTATCCGGCAAGTCCATACCATCACTAAATGTTTTAACATCTGCCGGAGGTGTGTAATCTCCTACAGGAGTCTTGTTTTTAGTTATTCTGGGTAGCTTAGCAGCCGACCGGTATTCCGGCTTCGATGAGCCTGCCGGCTTCGGTGATTTTTCAACTTTTGTTATTATAGAAGCTTCGCCGGCCTCATTGCCGGTATATTTCTGCCAAAACCAGCCAGCAACTACAAAAACCAGCAGTAAAATGAGTAAAGCTAAATACCATGGGCGCCTACTGTCTTTCACCGCTGTTATTTCCCCTGCAGATTGTAATGAAGGTACTTCTCCAAGCTGACGCTCAGCTTCGGATTTCTTAAGTGCATCAAGGATAAAGGACATTCCTATTCTCCTGTTTCCAGTAATTCATTTTGTGACAGCTGTGCCTGTAATGATGGTGCGATCAGGTAGAGTAAGGTTTCCGGTCCGATAATGCCATCATCCTCAAGCCCCCAGCTACGTTGGAATGTCCGCAGCCAACTGCCAAACTGGGGGTCAGCCCGGGGGGAAGTATCTCCCTGCC
Organism: Pseudomonadota bacterium; assembly: GCA_015222805.1. GTDB lineage: Bacteria > Pseudomonadota > Gammaproteobacteria > Xanthomonadales > SZUA-36 > SZUA-51. Next base: position 13,048 of record JADFVZ010000081.1, on the reverse strand, counting down.
AGGCCGGCATCAGGTTCCGGGCCAGAACTTTTAAGCGCTGCACCACTTCACCCCCGGCCTGATCGGCATGGATGGTCATTGGCCAGTCTGGATCCTGCGGCCAGATGACAAGATAACGGCCACGCCAGTCCTGCTCCAGGGCTTGCAGCCCAATCCTGCCAAGTGGATAAATTTCTGCTTCAGCAGCGGTCAGTTTAATCAACAAAAGCTGATCAGGATTGTCGCCATTGCCGAGCTCAATAATAACCGGCAAATTTAAATCGCGAACCCTGAGCCAGTTACCCTGCAATTGAAGACAGGCAAAGCCGTTATTGGTATGGTTTTTGCAACTCTCGGCCAACATGCCGCCCTGTCCATCAACCCCCCAAACCCGTGCCATGCCACTCCAGGCTTCTTTATTGGCCCGGTAACGATCTGCAGTTAATAGTTCAGCCACCGCCGGGATTGCAAGCTCTACAGTGGTAGTGATATCTTCAGGTGGATTAGTTTCCATTCCTGGATTAGCTGTTCCGGTAACGCCATTATTTTGTACTAATTCTATCGATCCCGGCAGTAGCTGATCACGATAATACCAGGCTACCAGGAGGACAATGATCAGCAGCGCAGTAAGGATTCCGCTTCCTGCAGTCAGGCCAAAAACTGTTGCCGGTGATTTACCCGTAACTTCTTCAGCAGCAGCATAGATCAATTTGCTGTCAATCGATGTTTGTTCACTTGCATAGGCTGCCAACATCGCCCGGTCGGCGATAGTGTTGATCAGCCTGGGTACACCCGAGGATGTTCGGTAAAGCGCTTTCAGTGCGCTCGTAGTGAATGGGTTATGTGCGCCGGGTTTGCCGGCTACCGCCAGGCGGTGTTTAACATAGGCCGCTGTCTCAACCTGGTTTAACGGAGTCAGGTGAAATCGGGCAGTTATCCGCTGCGCCAGCTGGCGCAAATCATTCCTGCCAAGCAGGTCACGCAACTCCGGTTGTCCCAGCAGGATAATCTGCAATAACTTATCAGTATTGGTTTCCAGGTTGGTCAGCAGGCGCAGTTGTTCCAGGGTTTCCGGCGGCAGGTTTTGTGCTTCATCGATAATCACCACCACCCGCTCGCCGGCAGTATAAGTGGCAAGCAAATATTCATTCAGGCGGTCGAGGCGCTGCTTGTGGGTCAGCGGCAGGGTTTCATCCAGTTGCAATTCATGCAGGATGGCCTCGATTAACTCTTCCGGATTCAGCAGGGGGTTGAGGATCAGGGCAATATGGGTGCCCTCCTCTACCTGTTCCAGCAAACAGCGGCAGAGTGTGGTTTTACCCGTACCCACTTCGCCGGTTAACTGTACAAAACCGCCGCCGCCACCCTGGCCAACACCATAGAGCAGATGCGCCAGGGCTTCCTGGTGCGCGCCGCTGAGATACACAAAGGCCGGATCAGGTGTAATCGCAAAAGGTGCCTGCTTGAGTTGAAACCAGTCCTGGTAAATCGCTTTCATGTTATGCCTTAATCACCTTTTAATCACCCTGGGATAACAGACTGGCATTACCGCCAGAAGCTGTAGTATCGATGGAAACCACCCGTTCGGTTACAAACCGGTTGAGGTAGTGTGGACCACCAGCTTTCGGTCCAGTTCCCGAAAGGCCTTCACCGCCGAAAGGCTGTACCCCGACAACAGCGCCAATCATGCTGCGATTGACGTAACAGTTGCCGACCCTGATCCGCTGGCTAATATACTCTACACTGCGATCTATCCGGCTGTGGATACCCAGGGTCAGCCCATAACCGGTGTTGTTCACGGCATCAATAACCTTGTCGAGATCTTTGGCACGATAACGCACCACATGCAGTACCGGGCCAAATACTTCCCGTTCCAATACCTCAATACCGTCAATTTCGTAGGCCACCGGGGCAAAATAGGTACCGTCTGCCAGTCCAGCGGGCATTTCCACCCGGGCGATCAGTTTCGCCTGCTGGTCCATTTTGCGGGCGTGGGACTGCAATATATTAAGGGCATCCTGGTCGATTACCGGGCCCACATCGGTCGACAACAGCACCGGATCGGCAATCTTGATTTCTGCCATCGCACCCTTCAGCATTTTCAGGATATTATCGGCAACATCCTCCTGCAGGTACAGCACCCGCAAGGCGGAACAACGCTGGCCGGCGCTGCCGAATGCCGAGGCTACCACATCCTGCACCACCTGCTCTGCCAGGGCCGAGCTGTCTACCAGCATCACATTCTGCCCACCGGTTTCAGCAATCAACGTTGCCAGCGGTGCATCCCGATCCAGCAGGTTGCGGGCGATAAGGCGAGCGGTCTCGGTTGAGCCGGTAAAACAAACACCCACAACGCGTGAATCAGCCGTCAACTGGCTGCCAACACTGGCGCCATCACCGGGCAGGAACTGTAGTGCTTCACGCGGAATACCCGCCTGATGCATCAATTCAACCATGCGATGGGCAATAACCGGGGTTTGTTCAGCGGGTTTGGCAAGTACGGTATTGCCGGCTACCAGGGCGGCGGCTACCTGGCCTACAAAGATAGCCAGTGGGAAATTCCATGGGGAAATACAGACAAACACACCACGGCCGTGCAGGCTGATTTGATTACGCTCACCGGTAGGTCCCGGCAGCACCAGGGGTTCGGAGAAGTTGAGGCGGGCCTGGACAGCGTAATAGCGCAGGAAATCTACTGCCTCACGAATTTCAGAAACACTGTCATGGACTGTTTTGCCCGCTTCCAGGGCACACATTGCCATAAACTCCGGCAAGGCCTGCTGTAGCAGGTCGGCCGCTTTTTCCAGGCATTTTGCACGTTCATCAACGCTGACCCATTGCCAGGCCGCTGCATTCTCGCTGGCTACTGCAAGTGCATGTTCAACCTCAGCCGGACTGCTTTCGCGTACTTCTGCGACAGTCACCGTATGCGCCGCCGGATTACTGACCGGATGCCATTCAGCATCCTTGCCGGGGGCAATATATTGTTTGCCGGACAGCTTTCCAAGCAGCGGTTGTGCCCGCCATGTGGCTGCTGTGGCTTTATCAATATTGGCCGCCAGGGCCTCTTGCTCCAGCTCAGAGGCGAGGTTGATGCCGCTGGAGTTCTTGCGCGAACTTCCATAGAGATCAAGCGGCAGGCAAATCGCCGGATTGGCAAATGGTTTAGATGCCAGGACTTTGGCTACCGGATCTTCAACCACCTCTTCCGGCGGCAGTTTGTCATCAACCACACGATTAACAAACGAAGTATTTGAACCATTTTCCAGCAAGCGCCGGACCAGGTAGGGCAGCAGGTCTTCATGGCTGCCGACGGGTGCATAGACTCGACAGGCGTCATGCATTCCGGCAGCCTTAACGGCACTGTAAAGGTCTTCGCCCATACCGTGCAGGCGCTGGAATTCATAATCAAGGCGCTCACCAGCGAGCTCGGTTATGGTAGCAATGGTTTGCGCATTGTGGGTAGCGAACTGCGGATAAAAGGCCTTGCGTGCCTGCAGCAGTTTATACGCACAGGCGGTGTAGGAAACATCGGTATTGGCTTTGCGGGTAAATACCGGGTATCCATCCAGGCCTTCAACCTGGGCGTGTTTAATCTCCGAATCCCAATAGGCACCCTTCACCAGGCGCAGTGGTATTCGCCGCCCGGCAGTTGCCGCCAGGTCTTCCAGGTAATCGATCACCGCAGGCGCCATCTTGAAATACGACTGCACCACAATTCCGAGGCCGTCCCAGCCTTGCAGGGATGGATCAGTAAATACTTTGGTGAATATATCCAGCTGCAGCAACTGGCGATCGGCTTCCTCGGCATCGATAGTCAGGGCGATGTGGTTTTCACGTGCCAGTTGTGCCAACTGCAATAACTTGGGCGGCAGGTCGGCCATCACCCGGGCATGCTTACCGAATTCATAACGCGGGTGCAGGGCCGATAATTTCACCGAAATGCTTGGTGCTGAAAAAATATCTTTACTATCGCTACGCTTACCGATAGCGATTATGCCCTGCCGATAGGCTTCGAGATAACCTGCGGCATCGGCGGCAGTCAGGGCTGCTTCACCGAGCATATCGTAGGAATGCCGATAGCGGCGACTGGTTTTTTTCTCGGCCCGGTCCATGGCCTCATCAATCGTACGTCCCATAACGTACTGGTGACCCATGATCTTCATCGCCTGGCGAACTGCCATGCGTACCAGCGGCTCACCGCTTTTCTGTGCCAGCTTGCCCAGCACCCGGCTAAAGTCATTTTTCGCATCTTCAGATAAGGTCACCAGCCTGCCGGTCAGCATCAGCCCCCAGGTGGAGGCGTTTACCAGCACTGAACTGCTTTTACCCAGGTGGGACTCCCAGTTAGCGTCACTGAGTTTATCTGCGATCAGTTTTTCCGCGGTATCGTTATCGGGAATCCTGAGTAAAGCTTCCGCCAGGCACATTAATATGATCCCTTCTTCCGAGGAAAGGTCATATTGGCGCATAAAGGCTTCCATCAGCCCGGTGTTTTCCGCATCGCTACGGACCTGCTTTACCAGCTCAACCGCCCGCGCCTGGATGTTATCCCGCTGTACCTCATCCAGCCCGGATGCCTGCAGCAGCATTTGTACATGTTTGTTTTCGTCGATCAACCAGTTGGCGCTGACCGCATCACGAAGCTCTGTGGTTTTTCGATCACCCGTAACCAGCATGGTAATTTCACGTTTTTTCATTAGATAGGCTTCCTAAACAGGCTGTTTTTTGTCGCATGCGCGCGCGGTATTATTGCCTCGCACACCATCGATTCCATATTGACAAGTTTAGCGCTTTTTCATCCGAGATTAATCCCTGTAAAGGCAAAAGCAGGATAAATTTACCCGGAATTTGGAAAATTATAGTGAATATAGGATAAATTGACCCAGATCATGGAACTCGGTACTTGCCCGAATGGCTTGCTTTCATCTACAATTGCCGATTGGTGTGTGGGTGATTTCAGAATATGGTCATTATTAGTCAAGACAACTCGAAAAGTTGCCACTGGTTAATTCTTGCTCGTTCAAACGTTTCCATCTCACTTGAACACTTGCTGCTGGTTATCCTGGCGCTTACCCTGTTCAGCCTGGCCATGGCTATCTGGCTGGCATTACAGGGTTTTTGGCCGGTATTAATATTCAGTAGCATACAAATGGCTGTGGTTGCCTGGGCGCTGTACATTGCCTGGCGCCGCAACTGGGTTCAGGAGAAAATTGAAATTACCGGTGACAGGTTGATCGTCACCTTCAGCAGCCTTAAACAATCGAGGCATCATGTCTTTCAGGCAGCCTGGGTAAAAGTAAGGCTGGAACCACAGACCCGCAACTGGGATTCACCGCGATTGTTGCTCAGTGCAATGGGAGAATCGGTAGAACTGGGTTGTTTTTTAAACCGTAACGAGAAAGGTGAATTGGCAAAACACCTGCAAACCGCACTTTCGGGTTGCAGCGCGTGGAACCATTCAGCACAAACATAAAATAAGGTCAAAGAACTCCATGAAAAAGGAAAATACCCTACTTGTTGGTCTGGCGATGGTCGCTGCAGTCGTTGCAGTTACTTACGCTATCCTGGTTGCCCCCGGTTTTCTAACCGACAGTGGCCTGAATATGACCGAAGGTGTTACTAATTCCAGTAAAGCTGTGTACGACTTGCACATGATTATCCTCTGGATTTGTATCGTCATCGGTGTACTGGTCTTCGCTGCCATGTTCACTTCGATCTTCCTGCACAGGAAATCCCGAGGTGCGGTTGCGGCCAAATTCAGCCACAGCACTAAAGCAGAAATCATCTGGACAACCATCCCGATCATCATCCTGATAATTATGGCCGTACCGTCAACTAAAACCCTGATCGAACTGGAAGACAATTCCGACCCGGATATGATCATTAAGATCACCGGCTACCAGTGGAAATGGAAATACGACTACATAGATGAAGGCATCAGCTTCTACAGCAGCCTCAAGGCCGACAGTAATGCGGCTCGCCTGACCGGTTCAACAACCGATGTGAATTCGGTTGAAAATTACCTGCTGGATGTTGATAACCGGGTTGTCATTCCCGTGGGTAAAAAAATCGGCTTCCTGATTACCGCCGATGATGTGATTCATTCCTGGTGGGTACCTGCACTGGGCTGGAAACAGGATGCCATTCCCGGATTTATTAATGAAGCCTGGACCCGCGTCAACGAGCCCGGAGTCTATCGCGGACAATGTGCTGAGCTTTGCGGTAAAGATCACGGCTTCATGCCCATCGTACTGGAAGCTAAATCTGAAGCAGATTACGCTGCCTGGGTTGCTGATCAAAAACGCGCCATGGCTGCAACTGCAGCTGAAACCCAGCGTACCTGGAGCAAGAACGAACTGATGGCGAAGGGTGAAGCTGTTTATGCACAACAGTGCTCCGGCTGCCATCAGGCAGAAGGACAGGGTCTCGCACCCGCCTTTCCAGCACTGGCAGGCAGTAAAGTTGCCACCAGCTCAGTGGCCAAACATATTGATGTCGTCATGAACGGCAGCGAAGGTACAGCAATGCAGGCATACAGCAAGACACTGACGAATGCCGAAATTGCCGCTGCCCTGACATATACCCGCAACGCGTTTGGCAACCAGACTGGTGACTTGATCCAGCCTGCAACCATCGCCAAACACAATAACGGATAAGGGAGAGACTCATGCCAACAACTACACATGAAGATCACCACGATCACAAACCCCAGGGCTTTTTGAACCGCTGGGTATTCTCAACCAATCATAAAGATATCGGTACCCTTTACCTGGTGTTTGCCCTGCTGATGTTTTTCATTGGCGGTAGCATGGCAATGATTATCCGTGCAGAACTGTTTATGCCGGGTATGCAACTGGTACAACCGGAATTCTTTAACCAGATGACCACGGTGCATGCACTGGTGATGGTGTTTGGTGCGGTTATGCCTGCATTTGTAGGCTTTGCCAACTGGATGATCCCGTTAATGATCGGTGCACCGGATATGGCCTTGCCGAGAATGAATAACTGGAGCTTCTGGATCCTGCCCTTCGCTTTCTCCATGCTGGTTTCCACCTTGTTTATGGACGGCGGCGCACCTGCAGGTGGCTGGACGCTTTACCCACCACTGGTACTGCAGACCGGCAGCAGCTTTATTTTTGCCATGTTCGCCATCCACATGCTGGGTATCTCATCGATCATGGGTGCGATTAATGTTATCGCTACGATTTTGAACATGCGTGCGCCGGGGATGACCCTGCTGCGGATGCCACTGTTTGTCTGGACCTGGCTAATTACCGCCTTCCTGCTGATCGCGGTTATGCCAGTACTCGCGGGCGCGGTCACTATGTTGATTACCGATCGTTTCTTCCTCACCAGCTTCTTTAATGCTGCCGGTGGTGGTGATCCGGTATTATTCCAGCATATTTTCTGGTTCTTCGGTCATCCTGAGGTGTATATCATGATCCTGCCTGCGTTCGGGATTATCTCTGAAATCATCCCGACCTTTGCGCGCAAGCCACTGTTTGGTTATACCTCGATGGTATACGCCAGCGCCAGCATCGCTTTCCTCTCGTTTATCGTCTGGGCCCATCATATGTTTACTGTGGGTATGCCACTGGGTGGAGAAATTTACTTCATGCTGGCAACCATGATGATTTCGATCCCTACCGGGGTGAAAGTATTTAACTGGATCTCTACCATGTGGCGTGGTTCCATGACCTTCGAAACCCCGATGCTGTTTGCACTCGGTTTTGTGGTGCTGTTCACCATCGGTGGTTTTTCTGGACTGATGCTGGCGATTGTACCGGCTGACTTCCAGTACCACGACACCTACTTTGTGGTCGCGCATTTCCACTATGTACTGGTAACCGGATCGGTGTTCGCCTTGATGGCCGGTACCTATTACTGGCTACCGAAATGGACCGGTCATATGTATAACGAACGCCTCGGTAAATGGCATTTCTGGTTGTCGGTAGTATTCGTCAACCTGCTGTTCTTTCCGCAGCATTACCTGGGGCTGGCCGGCATGCCGCGACGGATTCCGGATTACTCGCCACAGTTTGCTGATTTCAATATGCTCTCTTCCATCGGCGGTTTTGCCTTTGGCCTGACCCAGTTCATGTTTGTTTACATCGTCTGGAAATGTGTTCGCGGCGGTGAAACCGCAACATCCCGGGTTTGGGAAGGTGCAAGAGGACTGGAATGGACGGTTGCTTCACCGGCACCGTTCCATACATTTGAAACTCCGCCGGATATTGATGACAGTATGGTTGCCCACGGCGACCACCTGTAAGGAAGAGTTGTGAGCGAAACATCCAGGCAAAATAACCCCGGGGAAAAACCTGGGGACAACCTCGGGGAAAACCCCGAGAAAAACACCGGGGCAATTATTAAGACCGCACTGGTGCTGGGTGCGATCGCGCTGACGGTCTATATCGTATTTATCTATGCAGCGGTATCTGCCAGTGGCTGATCCCAAAATCGACCTTAGAGCTGAAATAAAACTGGCGAACCGTCGCTTGCTGAGAATACTGGTGCTGGTGTCTATTGGCATGTTCGGCTTCGGTTTTGCCCTGTGGCCGCTTTACACAATATTTTGTGAGGCCACCGGCTTTGGCGGCCGTGGTGTGCAGGAAGTTGCCGCTGAAGATTTGAAGCAATACCAGAACCAGCGGGAGATCACCATCCGCTTTGATGCGACCGTGAACTCGGGCCTGAACTGGAAATTCAAACCGGTACAAACTTCAAAGACGGTAAAGCTGGGTGAAATAAGCCAAACCAGCTACACCGCTGCTAACCTGGCTGATCAGGCAGTTATTGGCCATGCTGTATTTAATGTAGCACCGCCGGAAGCCAGCCTGTATTTTGTGAAAACTGAATGCTTCTGCTTTACCGAGCAATTGCTGGAAGAAGGTGAACGCAAAGAAATGCCGGTGACTTTTTATATTAGTCCCGACCTGCCGGACGATATCGGCAACATTACCCTGTCTTATACCTTCTTTGAAAATGTGCCAGCGACCCTGGCACTGAATGAAAAACTGGCGACAGATAAGTTCAATGATTTAAATACCAATACTCTAACTACAAACGATACCTGAAAGAGAGTCGAATAATGTCACACTCAAAAGACGCATATTACGTACCCCACGGCACTAAATGGCCGATAGTTGGTTCCATTGGCATGTTACTGCTGATGGTTGGTGCATCAAACTGGTTAAACGGTAACGGCAATGCCAAATATATGTTTTATGCCGGCCTGCTGACCCTGATTTTCATGATGTTCGGCTGGTTTGGCCTGGTGATTCGTGAAAGTCAGCAAGGCATGTACAATGACCAGGTGGGGGTTTCCTTCCGCATGGGCATGGTCTGGTTTATTTTCTCTGAAGTGATGTTCTTTGCCGTCTTTTTTGGCACCCTCTTCTATACCCGCATGCTGGTGATGCCCTGGTTGGGTGGCGAAGGTGCGGGAGCGGCTACCGGCGAGTACCTCTGGTCCGGTTTCGACGCAGTTTGGCCGAACAATGGCCCGGCTAATATCGGTGGTGATTTTGATATCATTCCGGCCTTCGATGTTCCGCTGCTGAATACACTGATCCTGTTAACTTCAGGATTCACTATTACCATGGCACACTGGGCCTTGAAAAAAGCCAACCAGAAAGGCCTGGTCATATGGATGGCATTGACGGTTTTACTGGGTTGCCTGTTCCTGTATTTCCAGGCTGAAGAATATATCCATGCCTATACTGAACTTGGCCTGACCATGGGTTCGGGCATCTACGGATCGACATTTTTTATGCTCACCGGCTTCCACGGCTTCCATGTAACCCTGGGAACCATCATGTTATTTGTGATTATGATCCGCTCGGCTAAAGGCCACTTTTCAGAGGAAAATCATTTTGCCTTTGAAGGTGTTGCCTGGTACTGGCATTTTGTCGATGTAGTCTGGCTGGGACTGTTTGTATTTGTTTATGTGCTCTGATCACTACCTAAGCTAATAAAGAACCCGCCACCCGGCGGGTTTTTTTTCACTGTAAAATAACGCGATGCAAAAATTATTACTGGTCACCAACCCCAAAGCAGCGAGTGGGCACGGGCAGAAATTTGTCCCGGAAATTGTACAGCGATTTGCCAGCCGGGCGATCCAGTCAGAAATCTTTTGTTCGGATTATGCCGGGCATATAGAATCGTATATCGGTAAATGTGACCTCAGTCCGTATTCTGCGGTGATCGCTATCGGTGGCGATGGCACCCTGCATGAAGTCTTAAACGGCTTATACCAGCAGGACAAAACCAGGCGTATACCCCTCGGTCTGATACCCGCCGGCACCGGTAACGCATTTGCCCGCGAACTCGGGCTGTTTGCAGGTCAATGGCAGCAGGCAGTAGATGTAATCTGCGCTGGCAAGATCCGCTGTGTGGACAGCGCCCGTTACCGCTATCCCGGTCATCAACGATATTTCATCAATATAATCAACATGGGTTTTGGTGTTGATGCCGGACGGACTGCTAAAAAACTAAAATTTCTGGGGAACAGTTCCTATACCCTGGGTACACTCTGGCAAACTCTGTTTTTACGCAGCTGGCCACTGACAATCACCCTTGACGGCAAGCGCATGGAGCAATCGACTGTGCTCGCCAGCGTCTCCAATTCACGCTATACCGGCACCAGTTTCCTGATCGCACCCGATGCCCAGGTCGATGATGGTTTACTGGATGTACTGATCCTGACGGATATCTCCCGGCTGCGAATCCTGCGCCTGTTCCCGAGCATTTATAAGGGAGAACATATCCACTACCCGGAAGTCACGATTACCCGGGCTAAACATATATTAATAGAAACCGAAGAGTTGAAAGAACTAACCCCGGACGGCGAGTTCAACGGCTGCACCCCGGTTGAGATTGATTGTTTAAAGCAGGATGTGGAGTTTTTGTGGCCAAACTAAGGTGAACAGCAGGGCCACTGTTAAGCGAAACCCGGGCGTCATCCCGGCCTTGAGCCGGGACCTTCTGATGATATGCATGGTGCTCAATGAGATCCCGGCTCAAGGCCGGGATGACGGTGAATTATAAGGCCGGTCTGACGGTGATTTATTCTGCATTGATACAAGCTTAAGCGGTCTCCAGCGCTTTTTCAGCCGCTACATACTCATAACCCAGGTCGTGAGCAACCTCTTCACAGGTAATCATGCCACGGTGGACATTGAGGCCGTTCAGCAGGTGTTTATCTTCCAGCATCGCCTGTGCAGCACCTTTGTCTGCAAGCCGCAGTACAAAAGGCTGGGTGGCATTATTCAGGGCGAAGGTTGAAGTCCGTGCAACCGCGCCGGGCATGTTGGCTACACAATAATGCACGATCCCATCAACGTTATAAATGGGGTCCTGGTGGGTAGTAGCATGTGAGGTTTCGAAGCAGCCACCCTGGTCAATGGCAACATCAACGACAACAGATCCATCACGCATTTTCTTCAAGTGCTCACGGGTGACCAACTTGGGCGCCGCAGCGCCGGGAATCAAAACCGCACCAATCACCAGGTCAGCGTCGGTTACATACTTCTCAAGTGCATGCATATCGGAGTAAATAGTTTCAATACGGCTATCGAAGAGTGCATCAAAACGCCGCAGAACTTCCAGGGAACGATCCAGTACTGTAACCTGGGCACCCATGCCAATAGCCATTTGTGCGGCGTTAAAACCCACCACACCGCCACCGATAACAACCACCTTGGCAGGCGCAACACCGGGTACACCACCAAGCAGTACACCGGCACCACCGTGGGCTTTTTCCAGGCACCAGGCGCCGGCCTGGACAGACAGCCGGCCGGCTACTTCCGACATGGGGGCCAGCAGCGGTAAGGCACCGTGGTCATCAGTAACGGTTTCATAGGCAATACAGGTTGCGCCACTATCCACCAGGTCACGAGTCTGGTCAGGATCCGGTGCCAGGTGTAAATAAGTAAACAGCACCTGGTCATCGCGCAGCATGGCACGTTCGATCGCCTGGGGTTCTTTCACTTTCACAATCATTTCTGCAATATCAAAAACGGATTTTGCATCGGGCAATATAGTGGCGCCTGCTTCCGTATAGATCGTGTTATCCAGACCAATGGACAAACCCGCATCATTTTCAACAAATACTTCGTGCCCACGGGAAACCAGTTCGCGCACGGTTGCGGGAATCAGGCCAATCCGATATTCATGGTTTTTGATCTCTTTGGGTACACCGATACGCATAACATTCTCCAGCTTGAATGACAGTTAAATTCAGCTTTATGATACTGTCTTCCCACTAGTCGTTTATCGGGTAGTTATATACATATATAATATAAACATCTATATATATTGAGTTTTATGGAATATCATAATGATAAATAGCAATTTGACAGCATTTTATCAACTGGATAAAATTGACCGCGCTATCCTCCGGGAACTGCAGCTCAACGGCCGCATAAGCAATGCTGCCCTGTCACGCAAAATCAACCTCAGCCCCACACCCTGCCTCGAGCGAGTTCGAAAACTGGAAAGCAGGGGTTTTATCCAGGGCTATATGGCAATTCTTGATCCAACCCTGCTGGAATCCCAGCTGCTGATCTTTGTGGAAATTAACCTGAAACGTACCGCAGGGGATGCCTTTAAAGTATTTCGCCAACGAATCCTGGATATTCCTGAAGTACTGGACTGCCACCTGGTATCGGGGAATTTTGACTACCTGATTAAAGCCCGGGTACGGGACATGCAGGAATACCGCAGCCTGCTGGGTGAAAAAATCCTGCCGATTCCCGGGGTGGAAGGCAGCCGCACTTATGTAGTAATGGAGGAAGTTAAAGAAAGCCTGAGGTTAAGAATCCCGCAATAAGGTTAATATATTTATATTCTCGCTGAGACGCAGAGCTGGCAAAGAAAACTCGCTGTTAACGCTGCGGCCTCTGCGAGAGCAATATTAACGCTTGAAGCCCTGCACAAAATTTAGGCCATTGAATTAGCCTGTTGGCTGATGCACAGCTCCAGGGCTGATCGGGTGGGGCTGGATGATTCCGGTTTTCATTGCCACCACCAGCAGCAGGAAAAACACCAACGACAAGCCAATCCG
>JADFVZ010000080.1 GCA_015222805.1 Pseudomonadota bacterium | reverse complement strand
CTGTTGTCCAGTGACTGTGCGTTGATCATACAAGGGTGCTGTTAGTTCAGCTTTGCTGGGCGTAACGCACCGATGATTTAATCCAGGGTTTTGGGCAAGACGGCGGAAACTCGGGTTTTATTTATCGTGGAGGCGAGTGGCGAGTGCCGGTGCGTTACGCCGCATGCAGCGGGCTAACAGCACCCTACCAAATCGTGTTAGAGGGCAGGCTGCAGGTGTTAGCTATTGTTGTCCACCATCTGTGCATATCCGCGGATCTTGGCCAGCATACTTGCCAGGCCGTTAGCCCGTGTAAGCGAAAGGTGATCTGCCAGGCCAATTTTCTCTACAAACCAGGGCTTTGAATCAAGAATCTCTGCAGCACTGTGGCCAGAGTAAATTTGCAGGAGCAGGGCAATTAAACCGGAGACTATTGCAGCATCACTGTTGGCCCTGAACGTGAGCTTCTCACTGCTTCCGGATGCGACCAGCCAGACCTGTGACTGACAACCGCTAACCAGGTTGTCATCGGTCATCTCACCGGGGTCTAACTGTGGCAATTGTTTGCCTATGTCAATCAGGTACTGGTAGCGATCCATCCAGTCATCAAATAACTCGAAGGTTTCAACAATTTCCTGCTGGGTTATATCAATATTGATTTTCATAAGCGCCAGCGGGTACCGGTGGGGCTGTCTTCCAGTTTAATTCCCATTTCGAGAAGCGCATCACGCAGGCGGTCAGCTTCTGCAAAATCACGATTAGTGCGTGCGTTATCACGGGCTTCAACCATGGATTGAACGGCAGTTGCGTCAATTTCAGAATTTGCTGCAGGATCTGCCTTCAGCCAGTCAGCAGGATCATTTAACAGTAAGCCAATAAGTTCTCCGGCAGCAAGTAAATCAGCCGCGGCTGCCTGTTTATCTTCAGGGGTATCCAGGTTGCCGATCCGGCGGGCCAGTGCATTGAGCTCCGCCAGCGCTTTGGGTGTGTTGAGGTCATCATTCAAGGCTGCCAGAAAATCAGCGGGAATCTCAGTAGCCGCTTGAAGCTGCAAACCCATCTCTTTAAGCGAACGCAAAATGGTATAGATCCGTGTCAGGGTCTTCTGGCAACGTTTGACTTCTGCATCAGACCAGTCCAGTGGTTGCCGGTAATGTGCAGATAACAGCAAATAACGAAGTGTCTCTCCCTGCCAGTGTTTTAACAACTGGTGTACGCTCTGTGTATTGCCCAACGACTTGGACATTTTGCGTTTTTCGACGGTAATGAAACCATTGTGCAGCCAATAATTGGCCATGGGGTTACCATCATGTGCGCAGACACTCTGGGCAATTTCATTTTCGTGATGCGGGAAAACCAGGTCCTGCCCGCCGCCATGGATATCAATCGTCTTGCCCAGGTGTTTTTCCGCCATGGCCGAGCATTCTATATGCCAGCCGGGCCGGCCCCAGCCCCAGGGGCTGTCCCAGCCGGGCAGGGGGTTAACGGATGGTTTCCAGAGCACAAAGTCAGCCGGATGGCGTTTAAATGGAGCCACCTCAACTCGCGCTCCGGCAATCATATCCTTAAGCTTACGCCCGGAAAGCTTGCCGTAATCTGCAAAGCTTTCGATTGAAAACAGTACATGGCCTTCGGCCGCATAGGCATGCCCACTGCTGATCAATTGCTCAATCATGCCGATGATTTCTGCAATATGGGCAGTGGCATGCGGTTCAATATCCGGGGCCTGCACACCGAGGGCTGCCATGTCTTTACGGTAGGCATCGGCATAGCGTGATGATATCTCTGCAATAGGGATGCCCTGTTCGGCAGCAGCCTGGTTTATCTTGTCGTCAACATCCGTGATATTTCGCGCATACAGTACACTGGGGTATTGTAATTCGAGGACGTGCCGCAGCAGGTCAAAAATAACGGCCGGCCTAGCATTGCCGATATGGGCATAGTTATATACCGTCGGACCGCAAACATACATGGTAACTTGTTGCGGATCAATAGGTATAAAAAGGTCTTTCTTTCGACTCTTGGTATTGTAGAGGACGATGGACATGGATAAACTGCCTGTTGTACCGGCTCATCTTTAATTGAGCCCGATGTATCGTTTGCAAGGCTGTTATTCTAACAGCTAAACAAACCCTGAATGAATAGAGGTTCTTTAAATGACGACTAATATGATAACTAATTCGCAGGTGTTATTTGCCGCGCACATTGCCACTCGACAACAGCAATTGGAGCAGGCACTTGAGCTCAGCCATTATGACGAATTATTGATCTGGTCGGGTGCAGAAATCACCGCCTTCCTGGATGATTATCACTATCCATTCAAACCCAATCCGCATTTTATGGCCTGGCTGCCGCTCACCCACCATGCAGAGTGCTGGCTGCAACTGCGCCGCGGTAAAAAGCCGGTGCTTTATTATTACCAGCCAACAGATTACTGGTATGCACCGCCGACTGATCCGGAAAGCTGGTGGGCTGATCATTTTGAGATTAAGTCTATTAGCCAGCCATTGCCGGCAAGGCAAATTGTCAGCGGTAGTCACACCGCGATGATCGGGGAAATTGAGGACCGCGGTGGTGTCGGCGATGTTAGCTACAACCCCCAATCCTTGCTGAACCAGTTGCACCTGGGTCGGACCCTGAAGACCGACTGGGAAGTTGCCTGTATTGCCGCAGCAAACCGACTGGCAGCACATGCACATAATGTTGCCCGGGATGCGTTTTTTGCCGGTGAATCCGAGTTCGAAATTGATATGAGTTATTGCCGTGCTGCCGGTTTGCAGGAACACGAAATGCCGTATGGCAGTATTGTTGCCTTGAATGAACATGCGGCAACCCTGCATTATCAGGGTAAGGATCGCTCTAGCCCACAACAGCGGCACGCCTTCCTGATTGATGCCGGTGCGACTTATCATGGCTATGCCGCTGATATAACGCGTACTTATACTCAGGAATCCGGAGTATTTTCAGACCTGCTCTCAGGCATGGATGAGCTTGAATTACGCCTTGCCGGTGCGGCGGTAACCGGTGTTGATTACCGGGAGCTGCATGTGCAGGCCCATCATCAAATAGCGGACCTGTTGCATCAGCTTGGGGTGCTGAAGGTCGATGCGGAAACAGCAGTGGCTAAAGGAATCAGCAGCACCTTCCTGCCGCACGGCCTGGGCCATTACCTTGGTTTGCAAACCCACGATGTTGCCGGCTTGATCGATAACCAGGGGGAAGACCTGCCACGTCCTGAGGGGCATCCCTTCCTGCGCCTAACCCGGGTGCTGGAAACGGGCAATGTACTAACCATAGAGCCGGGTGTGTATTTTATTGACAGCCTGTTGGCTAAACTGAAAGCATCGGAAAATACCGGGGCGGTTAATTGGGACCTTGTAGATCAACTGCGGCCCTATGGTGGCATTCGGGTAGAAGATAATATCGTAGTAGCGGAACAAGACAGCCGTAACCTGACCCGGGAAGCCTTCGCTGAACTTTAATTGTGTGATTGCGTGGGCATAAATGCCCACCCTACGCGATTTTCTCTTGTGTCTTTGTGTGGCTTGTTACTGTTGACCTGCGGGTAGGGTGGGCATTTATGCCCACGCGTGAAAGCTGTATTTAACCACCAGGCCCCGGTCTACAATAATCCCAGTGCCTTAAGCGACGGAATATCAATCGCTTCAGCGGAGTCATGGCTCCAGATGGTTCCCTGCATATCAAAATACAGTTGTTTTTCCTGGTCTGCCAGGGCTTTGACGGCGTCCATCACATTAGCATCATTCAAGGTGGTGAATATAAACCGGTCAAGTTCAGCGGCATAGGGTTCACCGATTATTTCACGCATGGCCTGGTTGGCGGTGGTGAGGTCAGCAGGAAACATGAATTTCCCGGTTTGCAGCCGATAATGATCGGAAACTGACTGCAGTAATGACAATGAGCAATAGGCATCATCCATCAAACCGATTACGCCCATATGGTCGGGAATAACATCGTTGTCATTATCCCAGTAGGAGAGTACGGCAGTTAAAATGCAATCAATTTCTTTTTCAAGCCCGACATTAGCTGCTGAAGTAACAGCGATCTTGATCATATAGGGGACTTGTTCAATATAATCACAGATAAAACGCGCGCCGGTTTCAAGGTCTTTTCCTGCAGGTTCGCGTTGCTGGTTGCCGGCTACGGCATCAAGCAATTCCATCAGTTCGTCCTTTACTGTGACAAAGTCACAGCATTCACGAATCTGTTTTTCAATGGCGTCTGTTTGCATGGCAGTGTGAGAAAGTCAGTATAATTACGAATTATGGTCAGTTTTTATTCTTTGACGGGTATTTTACACTTCTGGCCCGGATATTTCATAAAGGATCCTGGTTGCGGTATGCAAAGGTTGTTCGAGATGTGTTCGCTGAAATTTATACTGCACGATCAAGCAGGTATGAAGCCATGTTAATTACACTGGCAGTACTGGTCATGCTGCTCGGCCCACTGCTTTACCTGAGGGTACAGCAGATTCCCGGTTGGGCACATAAACTGGAGCGTGGTCTTATTTTAACGCTGCTGGTAATGGTCGCTTTTGTGCTGTTGCCGGAGGTTTATCGGGAAACCGGGGTTGTCGGCCTGCTGCTGGTGCTTATCGGAATTGGCTTGCCCAGCCTGCTGGAGCACAGTCTGCACAGGTTGGCGCGGACGACCCATATTGTTACTCTGGTGATTGCTACCGCTGGCCTGGCACTGCATTCAATGCTGGATGGTGCGGCACTTTCCCAGGCCCTGGTCCAGTCCTCAGATGTTTCTAATACCTTTGCCATGGCTGTGTTGTTACACCGCCTGCTTGCGGGCATGGTCATCTGGCTAATCCTTCAGCCTGTCAGCGGCAACCCCCTGGCATTTGTAATGATATTGATTGTTGCAGTGGCGGCATTACCCGGTTATCTGCTGGCACCCCACCTGTTGGGTATGCTTGAGGGGCAGGGCAGTGCGCTGTTTCAGGCGCTGGTAGTGGGTACGATTATCCACGGGCTTGTACACCGTAGCCAACGGCACCAGCACTCGCACTGAGTGAGTGTTACACCAGTGTAAAAACTCGGGCATAGGCTAAAAACAATTAGTCATCAGATGTTAATTATTTGTTATAATCTGTCGTTGAAATCCATCCTAAACAGCAGGAAACCCACATGAATCCCCAACTGAAACAGCCGTTTAACTTGGCACTGAAGCCGCTTGTTGCCGCTTTACTGCTCAGCCTTGCACTTCCGCTTGTTGCAACTGCCGCTGAGGACGATGACTCCCTTGTGCTTGAAGAAGTTGTTGTTACCGCGCAAAAACGTGAACAGGACCCGCAGGACATACCGATGGCCATCAGCATACTGTCAGGTGAAAACCTGGATGTACTGACTGCCGGCGGCATGGATATACGCTTCCTGAGTGCGCGCCTGCCCAGTTTGCAGATCGAATCTTCATTCGGTCGCGCCTTCCCGCGTTTTTATATTCGTGGTTATGGTAATACGGACTTTGATGTGAATGCTTCACAGCCGGTATCCCTGGTTTATGACGAAGTGGTCCAGGAAAATGCAATTCTTAAGGGCTTTCCTGTTTTTGATGTTGACCGGGTAGAAATGTTGCGCGGTCCACAGGGTACCTTGTTCGGACGTAATACTCCGGCGGGTATTGTTAAATTCGATTCGGTTAAGCCTTCACAGGACACTGATGGTTATGTGCAGGTGGGTTATGGTTCTTATAACCGCCTGAATTTTGAAGGTGCTGTAGGCGGTGCTATCAACGATGACTGGTCAGCGCGTATTGCCGCCATGTACCAACAGCGTGATGACTATGTTGACAACGAATACACCGGCAAGAAAAATGACCTCGAAGGTTACGAAGAATACGCCGCTCGTGCCCAGGTTGCCTATGATGGCGGCAACAACTTCACCGCGTTATTTAACCTGCATTTACGCAGCACAGATGGCTCCGCCCGTCTGTTCCGTGCCAATATCATTGAACCGGGTACTAATAAGCTGGTCAAGGACTTCAAGCCGGGCAAGATTTCTACCGATGCACAGAATGGGCTGACCCTGGATTCCATTGGCGGTAGCGTCAAACTGACCTGGGACTTCGATCGCACCACGCTGACCTCGGTTACCGGCTATGAAAGCGTTGATGTGTTCAGCCGTGGTGATATTGACGGTGGTTTCGGCTGTGGTTTCTGTAGCCTGGATAATGGTCCTGGCTTTATTCCTTTCGCGGCAGAATCTGCGGTTGGTGTACCTGACCACTCCCAGTTTACCCAGGAATTCCGCCTGGCCTCCAACGGCTGGGACACACTGAGCTGGCAGGCTGGTTTCTTCTACTTCAATGAAGATATCACCATTGAGAACTTCAGCTACGATACCCTCGCAGGTGGCGCACAGAATGGTTATGCGGTTCAGCGCCAGCAGACAGATGCCTGGGCGCTATTTGCCTCAACTGAGTATGAAGTAACCGAATCCTTTATCCTCGGTGGTGGTCTGCGTTATTCAGATGATGAGAAAACCTTTAAAGCTGAACGTTTTCAGGGCCCCTTTGGTTCCGGTCCGATCGGTCCGTTAACCGCTAACCCCAGTGACTCGGAAGTTAGCTGGGATTTGAGCGCGACTTATATCATTAATGACGATGTGAATATCTATGCACGGGTTGCTAAAGGCTTCCGTGCTCCCAGCATCCAGGGTCGTATCGTTTTCGGTAACACCATTTCTGTGGCTGATTCCGAAACCATCCTTTCACTTGAAGGCGGGGTTAAATCCACCCTCGCCGATGGCCGGGTGCGTTTGAACGCTAGTGTTTATACCTTTACCGTTGATGATATGCAGCTGACGGCTGTAGGTGGCCTGTCAAATGTAACCCAGCTGGTGAATGCTAAAAATGCTAACGGTTATGGTTTCGAAATGGACCTGCAGGCTTATATCACCGATAACTTCCTGGTTTCGGCTGGCCTCAGTTACAACAATACCGAAATTGATGATAAAAACCTGACGGTTGCACCTTGTAGCCCGCTAGCGGGTTGTACAGTACTGGATCCGGCCGCACCTAACGGCGGTGTCTATCTTGACGGTAACAGCTTGCCACAGGCACCGGAGTGGGTTGCCAATGCAACTGCCCGTTATGGTATCCCTATGGAGAATGGCCGTGAACTGTACTTCTTTGGTGACTGGGCGTACCGGGATGAAGTATCTTTCTTCCTTTACGATTCCATTGAGTTTACCGGTCAGGAATTATCTGAGTTTGGTCTGCGCATGGGTTACACCTGGGGTTACGGTCAGTCTGAAGTTGCCCTCTACGGGCGCAATATCACCGATGACACTACCATTGTTGGCGGTATTGACTTCAACAACCTGACCGGCTTCATCAATGAGCCACGGACTTATGGTATCGAGTATAAAGCTCGCTTCTAAAAAGATCCGTCATCCCGGTCTCGAGTCGGGATTGAGTAAGAGCAGGGCGCTGTAGCAATACAGCGCCCTTTTTTCATTACGGTTGTTACTCTGGTGAAAAGCAGGGCGTCACGCCGATAAAAAGAAGAGTGTCATCCCGGCCCCAGAGCCGGGACCTCATTGGGCTCCGTGCTATCTTTCAGGAGGTACCGGGTCGAGCCCGGCATGACGTACTTCTTTTTGAGCTTATGTGTGGTGTGTTTTGGTCAGGTTAAGGGGATAAAAATAGAATGTCATCCCGGCCCCCGAGCCGGGACCTCATTGGGCACCGAACCCATCATCAGGAGATATTAGCCCTTGACTGTTCGCAAAATGTTCCTATAATTAAAGCCTGGACGCGAACATTTTGAGAACATTTACTGTGCCCCCAAAAACACCTGTAAAACAACTAACCCCCGGCCAGCACCGGGTGCTGGCATTTATTCGCCGGTATATTAATGAAAATAATTACGCACCTTCACTGGCAGAAATCGCCGCGGGTGTTGGTATCCGTTCACGTGGTGCTGTGCATCGCCAGGTACAGGTGCTGGCGGAAGCCGGTAGTGTCATTCTGGAACCGGGTCGTAAGCGCGGTATTCGCTTGCCGGAAGCAATTGCGGATGACTACAGCCTGCCCCTGTTAGGACGAATTGCGGCGGGTAAACCGATTGAGGCCATCCCCGGACACGATGTCATCAATATTGCCGAGTTTGTTCTAGGCGAAGGCCGTTACGCCCTGCGTGTCAGCGGTGACTCAATGATGGGGGTGGGTATTCTTGATGGTGATACCGTGATTATCCGTCAGCAGGATTACGCCAGCAGTGGTGACATTGTAGTGGCGCTGATCGACCAGCAGGAGGTCACCCTTAAGCGTTTGCAGCTGCACCGCCACAATATGCTGGAACTGCGCCCGGAAAACCCTGCTATGGCACCGATGGTGTATTCAGCCGAGCGGGTTACCATCCAGGGAGTGGTTGTTAGTCAGCTGCGCAGTTACTAATGCCGCCTGCAGCACACATTTGGAAAAGGGCCATTCTACTGGTCGATATGAATGCTTTTTTTGCCTCGATAGAACAGGCTGACCGGCCCGAATGGCAGGGCCGCCCGGTGGGGATCACTAATGGGATGCAGGGTACCTGTATTATCACCTGCTCCTATGAAGCCCGGGCCTACGGTATTTATACCGGTATGCGGGTAAAAGCAGCACGTGAAATATGCCCCGATTTTATCCAGGCACCATCACGACCGCACCGTTATGCCGAGGTTTCCCGCTGCATCATGAGCACACTTGCCGATATTACCCCGGATATGGAGGTGTTTTCGGTGGATGAGGCTTTTCTTGATGTAACTCGTTGCCAACGCCTCTGGGGCAGCCCGGAAGTTATCGCCCGGCAGGTGAAGCGGCGCGTGCATGCGGTTTCCGGTGTTTGCTGTTCAGTGGGCCTCAGCGGCGATAAAACCACAGCAAAGTATGCGGCTAAGTTAAATAAGCCCGATGGTATGACAGTAATTCTGCCAGCAGAAAGTACCAGGGTGCTGGCAAATGTTCCGGTAACAGAGCTGTGCGGTATTAATACGGGAGTAGGACGTTTTCTCGCCGAGCGCGGGGTGTATGTCTGTGGTGATATGGCTAAGCTTCCGGTCAGTGTGCTGGGTAAGCGGTTTGGCAATATTGGCCGGCGTATCTGGCTGATGTGCCAGGGACTGGATCCGGAACCGGTATTGCTGGATGTACCGCCACCTAAATCAATAGGGCATGGCAAGGTGATGCCGCCTAACACCCGGGATCCTGGAGTTATGCGCCTGTACTTACGCCATATGGCAGAGAAAGTAGCAGCCCGCCTGCGTCGTTATCAAATGCAGGCACAGAATTTTTACCTGGGCCTGGGGGGTGAGCAAGGCTGGCTTGCAGGACGCTACCGCAGTCGTTTGCCGACCGATGACGGCAGGGAAATTAATCGCCTGTGTGAGCAGTTCCTGAACCAGCACTGGCGTGGGCAGGGTATTCATCAGGTACAGGTACGGGCGCTGGATCCCCGTGATACGGTCACTGTCACTGATCTTTTTGATCAACCACCGGATCAGCGCCGCCGCTTGAATCAGGCTGCCGATAAAATAAATAACCGCTACGGTGAATTCACCCTGGCACCGGCACGTTTAATGCATCGATCCAGCATGCCGAATGTAATTGCCCCGGCATGGAAGCCTTTCGGGCATCGTGAAACTATCCTGGGACAGGGGACAGTGCCTTCAGGTACCGTCCCCTATGGTAATAACAGATAATGTGTGGTGGTGTTTATTATGCCCATAATGGTGAAGATATCCGGGTCTATTTTCCCAACCCGAAAGCCGTATTGCCGGTAAAGACAAAGCAGCAGGAAAATAAGTTGATCCCATGGGGCAGGCGCAAGGAGCAGGCCGGGAAAATGCCACTGGGCGGCTGGGCACGACTGGACTCAATCTATGCGGGTCGCTGGGATCGCTGGTTTCCGGTGGCGGTCAAAATTCCGGTAAAGGCCTTTATGGAAAAGGACATCATGGGCCAAAGCCACTGGTTTGACCTGCCCAAAGGCAAATGGATCCAGGGTCTGGTTACCCGGGAAGGGCAGGAACAGCGGATTTATGTGGTTACCATTGAGCCGGAAATGGAGGATGCAGTACACGACCGCTGGCCGCGGATATTGAGTGGGTGACAGATTTAGCCCTTGGACAAACAATCGAAATTAGCAGTAGAAGAACTCAGGGAGGGCAGAGTAGCTCCGAGCATGGCGGAGCGTGCCTTAAATCAAGGTTCGCGTTGTTGCCGAACTTCATTTGCAAGCCAAACTTTGATAAGCGACTGGTAAGGCATATCACGTTTATTGGCTTCAATTTTTATGCTGTTTAACAGACCTTCGGGCAGGCGTATGGATATCGTTTTAGTCGAGAGTTTCAGCTTTGGCATAGCAACGGTTTGGGCTTTTTTCCAATCAACAAAGTCACTGGAGTCATGCTGCTCCCAAAAAATTCTTTCTTCTGCTTCAGACTTAAACTTGGGTATTTTATCGATTTTGCGCATAAGAATTTCTCTCTTTATGGTGCATGTCCCGTGCTGATATTACCCGGATTAATGTATCTGACAGGCGCAGTGTAAATGTAATATGTAATTTTCTTGCACTGTCAGTTTTGCCGAGTGCATGATAGCGTGGCTCATTTTGACTATGTTTAATATCTTCTAAGACCAGTAGTGGAAAACTGAAGAATACCTGCTCTGCTTCTGCCTGGGAAACACTATGTTTATCGATACTTTTCCTTGCATTTCCATCATCCCAGTCAAAACCGGTTAAGTGCTCCAAATTAATCATGTTCATGCGATGTATATTACCATGATATACATTTGGTGCAAGTTCGACATTTAATTCAGATCAATAGGCGGTATGTTAATTTGCATTCAAATTTATACCAGGTACATATTTGGGTGCAAATCAACAGTTGAACCTCATGTTGATATTTGGGCATCAAATCTTGTTTTTGAGTGGAGCTTTACAGCTGTCTTAATAAGTGGGTGACAGATATCATCGGGTACTTCTGCAAGTAACCTGGCAGCCAAAGTAGTGGTTTTCCTGTGACAGGATTCCCAGGCATATAGGCCGACAAGAAATGCGATGTAGGGCCGGTTTGCATTCATTTCATCAACACAAAAACTCTCAAGTGAATCTAAAAAGGTATTGTTATTAGGTAAAAATTCAGATTGAGGATTCCAGTCTTTAAGATTTCCCAGGCCCAGGATTTTGAATACAGTTGGTCCAATATTTTCTGCATTTGAACTAAATACTTCTAAGAATGATTCAACTAACTCAGCTGTGAAAACTGGATTAAAATGATCGCTTACCGTGATTTCAAAAGCTGGAGTTATTGTGAAGTTGGATATAAATGTATCAGCCGGCTTGGGAGAGTAAAATTTATCCGTGAGTTTAATGGATGGCATTTGGTGAAAATTTAGGAAACCGATGGTAGCTAAGGCATAAAAATAACTTTCTGCATAAAACAGATCCTCTCTTTCCCACTCAGCATTAAAATCGTCAAAACCAGTTGCTATGTCTTCGTAATAAGCAAAATCTCCCATTCTGAGGAGGTGGTTCACATATTCCGAAAGAGTGTTCCAGATACCATCATGCAGATGTATACCCAGGTCGTTATATCCAAGTGTGGGTAAAAATGAATTGTAGGTGTAATCAAATACAAGGCCGTGTGTGACCGTATCAGATCCATACATGAAAATTGGGAAATAATTAAGTTCATTTATGTTGTAGCGTAGTGAAAGAATATCGTTTTCAGTAACTTTGTTATTGGAATAGAAGACTGATTTGAATATACCGCAACCCAGGCTTTCGAATCCTTTTATGTCTTTAGCATAAAAACCTTCCCCATTTTCAATAAGACAATGCATGCAGTAGTGGTATTCATCAAACTGGAAAAAAAAATCCGGAATATCGATTGGAAATACCCGCTTAAATTGGCGGATTCTTTGTGAACACTGTAGCTTGATTTTGTCCAGATCAATGGCTTCCCATGAGCGTAGACGAATTTCTTTTATTAAAATGGCATTCTTATGTGAAAGCAGGGCGCCGACCTGGTTTATATCCATTGTGTCATTTAAATATAAAATACCGTCTGTATCTTCAATGTTCTTCAGTGCGGTCAGTATTTTGCAAAATGCAGGATCTTTTTTAAGCTCTCTGGTTTTTGCTTTATCAAATTGAAATTCGCACAGGCCGCGCATGCTTCTTGCGTCAATTTTCCATACTTTCTTTCTGGAGGAATAGGGCCGACGTTTTGAAGTCGGCACTTTAGGTTCGGAAAATCGCAGGCCCCGTTGATTACGCACTAGGGCCAATGCCTCGTTTATGGCTGTATCCCTATCTGCAAGGGTTTGTTCGTTTTTATCTCCGTTTGTACCTGTTTCACCGGATCGGACGGTAATCGTATTTTCTTCAACACTGATTTCCCAAAACTGGTTTGCTTTGCGATTTTTTTTAACAAGATAAATACTCATGATTACAGGAATCCTATGTTTTGAATTGCGTTATATATTGCTAAATCGTGTTCTGCTTTGCTTGTAGAAGGAGCAACTTCCTTAAATAGTTCCAGATAACCACTCTCGGAAATAACTCGCACCCCTAAAGCTGCCGCTTTTTGGATTTTAGTTGCTCCTACACGTTCCCCACAGACCAGCATGTCTGTTTTCACACTGCTTTGCACATTGGCTCCCTGGCTGCGGGCTTCCCTGGAGCATTTTCCCGGTAAAGACGATATGCAGGTTGGTAATAGGGTTTTCTACGGCGGTGACCTCTGTAGCGAGTGGGGTGGAGATTAAGCTGAAGCTGAAGCCACGATTGAGAAGGTCAGTAATGGTTGGCCAGGTATATTGGAGTCCCTGCTTTATTAAAATTATTGATTTTGAAAGGTTAAGACTTAACAGAAAAGTATTCCCGGATTAGATCGGCTTTATAGTTGGTGCCCGGCTCAATGTTCAGTTCGTCAAATAACTCATCTACAATCTTTTTGAAATAATTATTTTGAACAAGTATGAGCATGTCATTAAGTGGGTAGGAGTCATCGCCCTGGTTAAACCCTTCCCAACTGCCGGGGCCACTAAATTCGATATTTGAATACTCCATGCTTTCGGTTGGGTTATCTTCCAGGAATTTATAATCGAAAGAGAGCGAATAGCCCAGGTTTCCATCGGGGCCAGCCGGCAGTGGGTGGGTCATGTGGCCTGAAATTATTCTATTCATATTAATTTTCCCCATAAAATGCTAAATATTAGATACGATACCCACGAAATAATGCTTTGTAAAAAGCCCATGAGTAGTGCGCTGAAGTAGTAAGAACCCCTTTTTATTCAGGGGTTTATTATACAATATTTAGGTGAATGAATCAGTTTTAAATATCATATAATATTGAACATAAACAAGCAGATAGAATTTATTTGTGATGGTTTTTAAAATGCTTTATTTAACCTGATATCGCAGGGGTTTTGCACTCATAAATCAAATCATTTATGCGTGTTCTCATGTTCTGAGAGTGGTTGAGGCGATACTGTTGTAGTAAGGGGAAACGCCCCTTTTTTCAAGGAAATACCGATGAGCGAGAGATTGCAAATAACTTTAACTGAAGACGCTACCAGGAAATACCTGGAGTGGGCCGGTGCGAAATCTGAGGCAGAGGTCAATGCTGATTGTGAGCCATCGGGATGTTCAATAATTATTGAAATAAGCGGCCCCTATGGGTGTGGGGCGCTGGCAAATGATGGAGATAATCTGCTGGAATTCGGCGATGCAGATGTGGAATTAATCTGATCCATAATATTCTAAGTAGCCTGTCTCGATTGTGAGTGGATTACAGGTAAAAACCCTTCAGGTTATTCGCAATTCCCGCAAATTCATCCCGTAATGCTTTAGGTCCCAATACTTCAACCTGGTCACCAAATCCCAGCAGCCACCAGCGGATTTCACTGCTGTCGGGCACGGTGGCCGAGAGTAAGGTCTTATCCTTACCAACAGGGGTTAACTTCTGATCTTCGGATAGTCGGGACTCCTGCAGGTGGAATGCGGCACTATTACTAAATTGCACTTTCAGTTTAAGTGAACCCTTTGACACTGGGTAGGCGAAGCTGGACTGGTTTTCGATATAGGTATTTAGGTCAAAACCTTTGATGATTTTCGCTGGCTCATGAAGATCTTTTGGTTTGCTCATGCGGTGGAGAGCAAGATGTTTTAAATCATCGTAGTCCCACAAGGTGCTGACAAGATAGGTAATGCCTTCTTTTATCACTAACCCGTGAGGATTAACCTCGTAGGTAACTGCTTTGTTTTTTTGACGAGGGGTATAACCTACTTCAAATTTCCGCCTTTCCATTAATGCCATGTAGACCACATCACGGACTTTATTATTAATCGGGGGTGTTTGCAGGTGTGGCCCTCGATTAATTATGCGAACATTTTTACGCCAGCCCTGGAATTTAGTGTTTTTCATTACCCCGCTTGCACGTACAAAATAGGGCTGCATTAGCTTTAGCGTACTACCGGGGAGTAGGGGCCTTAAATATTGTTCAACTAGATTAAAAGCGAATGCTGCTGTCGGGGCCATTGAGGGGACCTCTAGCGCATGTGCACCTTTAGCCCACTGCCAGTGATTAACCCTGCCATCTTTTTCGCAATAGAGAGGAAATCGCGTGGAAAGGTGATTCAGGTCTCGCTGAGTAGAACGAATATCTATTTCATATGCCTCGTTAGCGAGGTACTGATTCAGTTCAGCTGTACTTATCCAGCGAGGATGTGCCGGGATTCGCTGTAGCATGGCCCAGTGTCGTGACAGAGTATCGGTAGATTTTCTCATAGCAACATCCATTAAGCGGGTATCAGCGACATATTATGTCGCGTTAGTTCATATACTTGAACAGAAATAGCTAGTAAATGCAAATAATTTAATAGTGGAGAATGCAATGGATAAGTACACACGCTTTCTAATGACGGTGATTGCTGCTGCTCTTGTATGGATAAGCCTGAGTATAGGGGATTTCATAAGTCCGGCAATTGCAGCTTATACCGATACAAAAATAGAAATATCCGATGTGAGTGTGCCTCGACATAGAGCCCTCCCGGTTTATGTTACTGGAGAGCTGAAGTGCATTAAATAGAGATGCCAGGAGATTTTGTTTTATAACACGAGGAGTGACAATGAACGACAAGTTTAAGAATTTGCCAGTTGATAATGAGACAAGGATAATATCCAGGAAAAACACTACGCTTGGTGAGTATGATGTCTTGTATGAGGTATGGACCTGGGACGGCATTTGCGCTGAAAGTATTATATTCGTTACTACAGATGTATCCGGGTTCAGCAATGCTGAGCTAGAACAACTGGTGAGAACCTCAGGATTGGTTAAGAAAGATTCCGACATCACCTTCGGGTGCCCCTCAGAAGGCTTTACTTTGGTGAATTTTAATTTTGAAATTGACTAAGGACCTGGCGGTTTTTTAGAGTTGGAGTAATGAGGTAGCAAGAATTATTGAATTCTGCTGTGCTTTCAGAATACGGTATGGGAAGTTAAATATGAAAAATACACTCATTTATTTACATGGTTTTAATTCAGCTTCAGTTGATGGAAAGGGCGCGCTACTGCCGGATAAACAAAAATTACATTTGCTGAATGAGGTGTGTCAGCAGAATCAGGTTCAATTTCAAGCGCCGAATCTGGACTATACCAATCCGGCTGTAGCAGCGGCTTCACTGGTTGAAGTGGCTGAGGATCTGGCATTGCACAATCCATCAGGGGATATAACGTTTATTGGTACGTCACTCGGCGGTTTCATGGCAGCGTACATGGGCATGCGAACCAACACGGCTGCGATTATGATTAACCCTGCAATCAATCCTTCCCTAAGTTTGCGCGGTTATATTGGGCCTTGCCAGAATTACGCAACGGGTGAGCGATATCTCTGGACCCGGGAAAATTGTAAATTATTTATTCCTTTAAAACAGGCATTGAACCAGGCTTCCGGTCTGCCACGCACACTACTTATTGATATGGGCGATGAGGTACTGGATTCAAACGAAACATTAATGAAATACAGGGGAATAGCCGATGTGCATAAGTTCCCGGGTGGCTCTCACCGTTTCGAACATATACACGAAGCTTTACCTATAATCAAAAATGTAATCCTGAGCACAAATAATTGTTGAGCTATGTGTAATGCGACGCAATATGTCGAGTGTTTCTATTAAACTAAGGTCAGATTTGTTCTTTCCTCAATAGGAATAATAGATTTCTCAATCACCTGGTAAAATCCAGGATTAGAAAAACGGGCAGGCCGACCCAGTTATTTAACCCATTCGGTCCGGTATTTGATATCCAGATTGTACGCCGGAACATATTGTTCAAAGTACTAAAGAGGTAAATGCAATGTCGACTATTCTATCCCAGGTTCATATCGCTTCTATACAGAATTCCCTGCCAACTGACAACAGCTGTCTCATTTGTGATCGAACAATTGAAGAAGTAGGTGGTCAAAAATTAATTGCTACTCGTCTTCGAGGAACAAGGTTGACTACTGAATTTGCTCATGGGAAACATAAAAACTTTTGTAAGCAAGTGCAATTATTCGATGACAGTCAACTGGCTATTGATTTTTGGGGTGAAAAGAATTTCATGACTGAAGCGGTAATACAGAAGGCATTAAAGAGTTACCGCTATTGGAGTCAGCCCTGGTTTTGTCAAGTTTGTGGTTCCAGGCAGTGCTCTGATTGCGGGGCGCCAATTATAGTCCTGGCATACGGAGATTTCGCATTCGAGGATGGTCGCAAAGGTTACTATGCAAAGGGCCCAAATCTTGGGGTTTCTCCACCTTGTAAAAACCGTAATTGTAAGAACTATCATAAGCGCGCTGAAGATTATTAGAGAATAAGCGTTCACGATAAGTGTATGAGGCATAGTTTTAGTATGAGTAATTCAAAAATTAATAGCTGTGATGCTTATGACCTGATCGGTGATATCCACGGTTGTCATAACTCCCTTACCACCATGCTGGGGCAACTCGGCTACAGCAAAAAAGATCAAATTTACCAGCATCATTCCCGCAAGGTCATCTTTCTGGGAGATTTTGTGGATCGGGGGGCAGGGCAGAGGGCTGTGATTGACATAGTCCGGCCAATGATTGATTCGGGCGCTGCATTATCTGTTATGGGTAATCATGAATACAATGCGATTGCTTATGCTACGAATGGTAAGGATGGTAAGTATCTGCGTGAACACAGTGATAAAAATAAGGATCAACATAAGGCGTTCCTGAACGATTACCAACCGGATACGGCTGAGTACCTGGATATTATCCAGTGGTTCAAGTCATTACCATTATGGCTGGGCCTGGGCGGCTTGCGCGTGGTCCATGCCTGTTGGGATACCAAACTCATGCGGAAATTACAGCATGAAGAATCCGTTGACCCGGATAATCCCCGGCTAACCGAATCGCTTATTTTATCTTCTGGGCAAGAAGGGACCTGGCAGTACGAGGGTATTGAATTATTATTAAAAGGCAAAGAAATTAAACTCCCCAACGGGCAAGTCTTTTATGACAAAGAGGGTAACCCGCGTCATAACATCAGGGTGAGGTGGTGGGATAAGCAAGCTACAACTTACCCACAGGCCTTCATGGGTCCGAAGAGTGCAATCACCCACATTCCCGATGACCCGATCCATGGTGACCACCTGATTGAATACGGTCGCACTGAGCCACCGGTTTTTCTCGGCCACTACTGGCTGGAAGAGCCAATAGAACCACTGGCTAATAACATTGCCTGCCTGGACTACAGTGTTGCAAGGCAGGGCGGTCGGCTGGTTGCTTACCGCTGGGATGGTGAGCAAAGCTTAGATATAAACAAGTTTGTAAGTGTTGCTCGTGATCTTAGGGGTTAATTCTGGTTTGGTAACTATTGCATGCCATAATCACCCGGTCTATGAAGAAAAATATAGTTAACTATGGCGCACTAGTGCGATTGTTAATCCAACGCTACCCGCTAAACCACCGCGGAATTCATGGCGTTCCCCACTGGATGCGGGTGAGGGCTAACGGTCTGTCAATGGCCGAAATCAATGGTGCTAATTCAAAAGTGATCGAGTTGTTTGCGGTTTTCCATGACTCGCAACGCTTTAATGATGCCCATGACCCGGAACATGGGGCAAGAGGTGCAGCTCTTGCCTTTGAATTTTGGCAGGAAGGCATTATTTCACTGGAGAAATCAGAGTTCGCCAAGCTTGAAGAGGCCTGCTGTGATCATACACACGGTGGTACTGAGCCATCATCAATCACAATCGCGACCTGCTGGGACGCAGACCGCCTCGATCTGGGGCGGGTGGGTATTATTCCAAATCCCAGGTATTTATGTACGGACGAGGCATGCGACTATGAAATGTTGGACTGGGCATACAATCGTAGTATTCGTTAACTGCAAATGTACGCGATCAGCACTGAAACCTGAGGCGATTCAAGCCTGTGTCAACTGCTGATCACGTCTATATGATGGTTTAAACTGAATCTGTAGGGACGAATACATGACTTAATTGTGTTGACTTTCAACCACAGTCACTTGCCAGGCTATTAGTCTGCTATCTTCAAAAACAGCTCGTAATATCAAACCAGTACTCTGCCTGGTAATGTACAGTTTTTGAATTTCTTTTTTTAATATGCCCATCAAAAGCTGACTGCGACTCTTGAAATCCATTATTACTTCGCCATTCACTTTGTAATTGTTCCCAGTCAGCATCAGGGATTGCTGTAACATCGAAGAGCAAGATATCAAACTTTCTGCCAGTATAGAAATCACTTCTAAGCTCCTGTTTTGCCAGCTTCCATTCAATGTTAGAAAATCTATCATTTTCTGGTCTAAAGAGTGTCAATTCCTCCAGTATTCTCTTCTCAACAAAGATGCGCTCAGTGCCGATTACATCAAAGGGCGTGCCCTTTGCAGCCACTGCATCATTTTTATCTATGACAACGGTATCTTCTTCGCTGTAACCCCAGCCACCTGAAATGGGAAGGTCTTCTTTGAACGACTTAAAATCTGCCGCAATGATTTCTCCTGGTGTTTCCACAAATACGATTTTTGGAGCTAGTATTTCAGTAGTTATGACACTTTCCTTTTTTGATGCCCAGTTTATGGGACCTATGCTAAAACAACTTCCAATAGTGATATTAAGAAGCTAGAAATCTAAACATTTAATTTTTTACGATTTAAAATGTACGACTTTATTCTCACAAAATATCAAACTACCCGGTAAAACGACCAGTTCCCCTCCGGATACTCTGAACACATGTACTCCGGAAACCTGGCGCTGAGTTTTTTAGCAAACCAGCGATATATATTTATCTTTCTTCCGGTTGATGCAGAAAAGCCAAAACGGTGAGGTTTGGCACGGTAGATCCAGTTAGTCAAAATTTTCCCGGCTTTGACATAAACGGGCAAGGCATTCGGATTCAAATCTACATCATCATAAACATGGCAGTCGGGCCAAAAATCATAACAATTTTTTTTGGGGCTATATACAGCGCCTTTTCTTGATGCGCCTCCCATCAGGCCGAATGAAAACTCACCGTTTAAACTGATCCAGGCTGAATATTCCAGACCATTGATGCTGAAGTTTTGATTTATACAACTCATTTAACACCTCCAGGTTTGATTGCAGTGGCTCACCTACTACGGGATAAGTACTACCAGGACAGGTATAGAATACGATTTATACACGACAAGATATGTCGTTAATTGCGTGGTCCTGCGATTCAGCCTGGGGGCTATTTGGTAGTACTTATAAACTGTGCCCGATAGATACTCCCACGGATATCTTTAACCTGGCGAAAGCAGACTCTGGTTTGATTGAGTGATCTGTGGTAAATATATCCATGTTGAATGAAAGTGGACAGATTATTTCTAAACAGATAGCCCGGATGCTGATACCAGGCATCTTTACTCTCTAAAAGAAGGCCTGAGCCTTGTGCTCGGAATTTAACTGATGGAACAATTGAACTTCGATACACTTAAAATCAGGCATCGGGATATTCGTGATAGCCTGCCGGAATCTATATCTGTACGCATACATCGCGCGCTCAGCTGGTTGCAACGGGCAGAGAAAGAAACGGATGATGAGGATGCCAGGTTTATCTTCCTGTGGATTGCGTTTAACGCGGCCTATGCTTCAGAAGTGCATGTATCCCAAAATAACCGGGAAAGGTCCGTCCAGCTCCATTTTATTGAACGACTGCTAAGTGCGGATAAGCAAGACCGCCTGGAACATATTGTCTGGGAAGAATTTTCCGGTTCCATTCGCCTGCTAATTAATAATAAGTATGTCTTTCAGCCATTCTGGGACTACCAGCGGGGTGATATATCGGAAGATGAATGGCAGGAAGCCTTTCAGAAAAATAAAAAATACGCAATGCTGGCAATCGGCAACAACGATACCAAAAATGTCCTGGCTGTGGTGTTGCAGCGGTTATATATACTACGTAATCAGTTGTTGCATGGTTTAGCGACTTGGAATAGCGCGGTTAACCGGGATCAAATCAGGGATGGTGCGAATATTCTTGGTCGGCTGGTACCTGCAATTATTTATCTTATGCTGGAAAGTGGCAACAACTACTGGGGAGATGCCGCATTTCCGGTGGTTGAATAGCGGAGGTGAAACACCCCGGTTTAGAAGGGCGGTAACCGAATACAGCCTATGTGGTTAAACTATGCGTTTAAGTCATAATTCATGTCGATAACGATCCACCCCGTATCGCCTGTAATACCGGCAAAGCTGCATTCAAATGCTATCCAGTTCGGCTCCTCAATCGCTGCCAGGAATTCAGCTGCATCCGGGGTGTCATCCTCGTGAATGGATGCCAGATAGGTTTTCCATGGTTCGGTCATTTCAGGCGTAATGTAATATGGCACCTCGGGGGATAAATTAACCCAGTAGCCTTTTAGTGCGGGGGAATCATCTTCCCATCCTTCATTACTGTAAATCAGCCGGCCTGTTACCGGACAGTAAAAATTAAGGTGGTCTAGTTGTAGTTTTACAATTTGCATCTGGACATTCCGATTATAGGTTTATAGGTAGTAGTATAGTAAAAATCAAACCTTATTTACTGGATAGTTCCCGATCTCAGGTCTACTCCTGCCGCACTGGCCCCGCGAATGATTTCATTAATTTGTAATTTGGCACCTAACACCAGATCCCTCGGCATTTCGGGTGTATGGATGATTTGCTCCATATCCATCAACGCAGCAGCATACTGATTGGCGCTATATTTTAGCCAGCTGCGTTTACGCAAGACCGATTCCAGCTTTTCCATAGGTATGCCGGGCACGGTAATTGCTGTATCCAGGTCATCGATTGCAGAGTCAATCTGACCAAGTTCCAGATATATCGCGGATCGTGTAGTCAGACCCCAGACAACCCAGTCAGGCTCTGTTGCCAGTTCAGTTTGCTCAGTCATTTCTACTATACGTTGAAGTAAGTACGCTTTCATTTGCTCTCCATTGTATGTGTATGCGCTGGGTGGATTTTCGATTTACAGAAGTATAGCTAATAAAGCGACATAATATGTCGCAATGGGCTGTATTGTTTTGCTCTCGATAGGGTTGTCCGTTTCACCTAACCCTGGTCATTGTCCGATTGGCCAGGATTAAATAAACTGCTTTCCGTATCGCTACTATCGCAAATTCACGTGGTAGTAATAACATTCAAGGGGTTTTCCATTGAAATTCATTCACACATCCGACTGGCATATTGGCCGGCAATTCCACAATGTTTCACTGCTGGAAGATCAACAGCATGTTCTCGAGCAAATACTTGGCTATATAAAAGAAGAAAATGTAGATGCCGTTGTTATCGCCGGGGATATCTACGATCGTTCGGTCCCGCCGGCGGTTGCGGTAGAGCTGCTGGATGAGGTGTTTAACACAATCTGTTCCACGGGCGTGCAACTGTTACTAATACCCGGCAATCACGATAGTGCCGAGCGCCTGGGTTTTGCTTCCCGTCAGCTCAGGCAGGCCGGTGTGCATATTTTCGGCAATTTCAACCAGATGACTGACCCGGTACTGGTTAAGGGGGCTGAAGCCAGTGTTTATTTTTACGGGATCCCGTATAACGATCCTACTCAGGTACGCAACCACTACGAAGCTGACGTTAGCTCATACGATGAGGCCAATGATTACCTCCTTGAGCAGATCAATGCTGTGCGTGATAAAGATGCAATCAATGTCCTCATCAGCCATTGTTTTATCGATGGTGCGGATGAATCTGAATCTGAACGCCCGCTATCTATTGGTGGTGCAGACAGGGTGAGTTATCAATCCTTTGCCGATTTTGACTACGTTGCCCTTGGGCATCTACACAGCCCGCAATATAAGGGTGGAAAGCATATCCGTTATTCCGGCTCTATCCTGAAGTATAGTTTTTCCGAGCAGAAACAGAACAAAGGCATCACCCTGGTTGAAATGAATGCTTCCGGGGTAAAAGCTATTAAAAACCTTCCCCTGAACCCCCTACGGGATTTACGCATTATTGAAGGCGAGCTTCACAAGATTATTGAAGCCGGCAAGGTTGACCCTGGTGCTGATGACTATTTGTTGATTCGGTTGACCGATACCCATGCCATTCTCGATCCCATGGGTAAGTTGCGAACGGTTTACCCGAATGTCCTGCATTTGGAAAAGCCCGGCATGCTGATCAATGTTGATCAGAAAATCAGCCGGGACAGGTTAAAGCGTGGAGAGCTGGAAATGTTTCGTGATTTCTTTAAGCAAGTTCATGGTCAGCCACTCAGTAAAGATCAGGATGCTGCTGTGATCGCGGCAATTGACGAGGTGAAAGCTGCACAGGGAGAAACAGCATGAAGCCGGTCAAATTAACAATGCAGGCCTTTGGTCCTTTCTCTGGCACTGAAGTAATTGATTTTAGTCGTCTCGGGGAATTCCCGCTGTTTCTTATCAATGGCCCGACTGGCTCTGGCAAAAGCACAATCCTCGATGCCATCTGTTTTGCCCTGTATGGAAAAACTACAGGAAATGAACGTGATGCCACCCAGATGCGCTGCGATTATGCAGCAGCAGATTTAATGACTGAAGTGACACTGGATTTTGCACTGAGTGGAAAAACCTACCGCATAATGCGCATGCCGGAACAAGATAAACCCAAAGTCCGGGGTGATGGTACTACAGTGCAGAAGGCAGAAGCTACTTTGTGGCTGTTAGATGGTACTGAGGAAGGTGAGTTAATTGCATCCAGGAAAATAACGGAAGTGACAGCCAGGATAGAAAATCTCATTGGACTGGATGTGGGTCAGTTTCGTCAGGTAATGGTTCTTCCTCAGGGGAAATTCCGTGAATTACTGATGGCTACTTCAGCCGAACGTGAGAATATATTTGGCCAGTTGTTTCAAACCCAAATTTATCAACAGATTGAAGATGCATTGTACAAAAAGGCCAGAGGTATTCGTGAAGCAGTTGATCAGCACGAAAACCAGATCAAAGGAATTTTGCAGTCTGCAGAAGTCAATTCTGAAGATGAAATAAGTGAAGAGCTAAATGGGCTGCGCAAAGAAGTAGCTGCCGCACAGAAAAACAAAGATCTGGCTCAAAAAGAGCATACAGAATCCATCCGCATTAAAGAACGTGCTGATGCCGTCAACAACAGCTATCAGAAGCTGGCAAAGAAGCACAGGGAAATGAAGGTGCAAACGGCACTCGAAGCGGATATTTCAGAAAAACAACTGCAGCTAAATAATGCCACCATCGCTGATAAAATTCGTCCCGATTATACTAATTGGCAAGATGAGAATAAAAGCCTGCAAGAACTGAATCAACTCATCGCCCAGTCAAAAAAATCACTTGAGAAAGCAGAAAAAACTGAGGCCGAAGCCAAAGCCACTT
>JADFVZ010000079.1 GCA_015222805.1 Pseudomonadota bacterium | reverse complement strand
TACAGAAGGTACAGAAGGTACAGAAGGTACAGAAGGTACAGAAGGTACAGAAGGTACAGAAGGTACAGAAGGTACAGAAGGTGAGTCACAATCAGGGCAGCAGTCTGGTAAACAGGCTTATGCAAACGGCGGCAGCATCAACCGGAATACCAGCAGCACTGCCGGCAGTCCGCCAGGCGGCAGGCCTAGCAGTGCGCCAGCGGGCACCCCGGATGGGCGCAATGATGATGTGATTGCCAGGCAGTTGCGCGAGGCAGCAGAAAAAGAAACCGATCCGGAACTGAAACGGAAGCTGTGGGAAGAATACCGGCGTTATAAACAGGGATAATAAAGGGTGGATATGATTCGTACTGGAAAACTGGCTTTAATGCTCGTGGTCATCTTTTTGACGGCCTGTGCCTCGACTGGGGGCCAGAGAAAGGTCCCGGAACATATCGATTTGCAGAAAATCACCCAGGAACTGCCAGAAGCCCAGTTGCTGGATGTATGGATCGAACAGTTTGATCCGGGTGTGCTGCCCGAAAAAGAAAAAAAGGCACTCGGATTGAGCATGGAAATCCGTGAGGCCGAAGCACGTTATATGCCCATACACCTGCGCGGGGTAATGGAAAAAGCCGGCTATTGGGGTGCAGTACGGGTTGTGCCCCGCAATACCGAAGGTGCGGAAATACTGGTGCGTGGATTAATTATTGATTCCAACGGCGGTGACCTGGAACTTAAAATCACCGCTGAAGATGCCAGCGGTCGGGTCTGGTTCAGGAATACGTATACGGGTGAAGTCGGTCCCGAAATATACAACAACCTGTGGCCAAAAATGGATGCTTTCCAGGCAGTGTATCGCCTGATCGCTAATGACCTGGCAAAATTCCGTAATCAATTAACCGACCAGCAACGTATCGCTATCCGCCAGTTTGCCGATGTCCGTTTTGCAGCAGATATGGCACCTGATGCTTTCGCCGGGCACCTGCACAAAAATGAAAAGGGTATTTACGAACTGGATCACCTGCCGGCAGAAAATGATCCAGCTTTCCAGCGGGTGCAGGTCATTCGCGAACGTGACTATATGCTGATCGATACACTCAACGGACATTATGATAATTTTTACCTGGATATGAACAGTCCGTATATGGAATGGCGTAAAGCCCGCAGCGCCGAAGCTCAAGCCCTGCGGGAAGTCAAAAGAAAGGCCAATACCCGCATGTTGTTGGGAGCCGCTGCGATTATCGGTGCAATTGCGATAGAAGCAATGGGCAGCCCCAGCACCCGGGCGTCAACCAGCACCCTGCGCGATGTTATGGTGCTGGGTGGTGCGGTGGCAGTGAAATCCGGTTTCGATATTAGATCGCAAGGTGGTATCCACACTGCAGCAATCGAAGAGCTGGGCTATTCTTTCAGTTCAGAAGCCCAGCCGCTGGTGGTTGAGGTCGACGGTGAAGTACATACCCTGACCGGTTCAGCCGAGGCACAATATAAACAATGGCGCGAGCTGATTCGGGAAATTTATCATTCTGAAACCGGCTTTTCATCGCCCGCAACCTTGTCTGGCGGCTAATTGATGGATCATAATCTCAGGCCACCACAGGACCTTCGCAATACTGAACAGTCAGTGGGTAAAAACCCAAATTCCCGGCTGTGGATATTTGCCGGGGTTATTGTTGTAGCTTTATTGCTGGTGCTGCTGGTATTGCCAAAAATGGTGGCCGGCCCGGTGGCAAAACCGATACTACCTGCAGTGGTGGAACAAACGCCGGTAGTAGTGCAAGTGCCTGAACCAGCTATTGATAATCAGACCCGGAAAAATGCTGAACAGGCCCTGCAAAGCTTTTTGCGCCTGCAGGCACAGCCGGAGCTGCAAAATACTGAAATATGGTCCGCTGATGACTGGTCGGCAGCACAGGATACTGCTGCTGACGGAGACAAAGCGTTTGGGCGTGAAAACTTTACTGAGGCAGTGAATCAATATAAGTTGGCAAAATCCCAGCTACAATCCATTTTAGATGACCGCGATCAAATCCTGCTGGAGTACCTGATTTCCGGCTGGAGATTTTTAACCGACAATGCGCTCGAAGATGCCCGCGAGGCATTTAACCTGGTATTGGCGATGCAGGCCGATCATCAGCAGGCGCAATTGGGGCTGAAACAAACGGCTGCACGCGAGCAGGTGCTTGAATTGATGCAGGCCGGGAAGCAGGCTGAAATTACTGATGAACTGCAACTGGCCGCAGATGCCTACACTGCCGCGTTGCAACTGGACCTACATTATTTGGCCGCAGAGCATGGCCTGAAAAGGGTAACACTGGAACTGGAAAAGCGGGCTTTCAGCGATGCCATGGGCCTGGCGCTGCAAAGCCTGGAACAGGGGGAATTTTCCGCAGCTGATAAGGCCCTGCAGCAAGCGGCAGCGATTTCTCCGGATGATCTGGTATTAAAAGAAACCCGCCAGCGCCTGCTAACTGCACGCAAGCAGCTTGGTTTAAACCGCTTGCGCCAGCAGTCGCAACAGCTGGTTATACAAGAAGACTGGAGCGGCGCAGCTGAAAAATATCGCCAGGCACAGGCGATCGATGCTCGGGCTGCTTTTGCCCGTACTGGATTGGCACAGGCCGAGCAAAGAATCAAACTGCACCTGCAGCTGGATCATTACCTCACGAATCCGGACCGCCTGTTTTCGAATGAGCCGTTGGAGAATGCAGGCAAACTGCTGGACAGTAATCAAAACCCACCTGTGGCTGAGCCAAAGCTTGCAGGTAAATTATCCCGCCTGGAAAAAGCAGTACAACTGGCTATAACCCCGGTCGACCTGCTGATTACTTCCGATAGCCTCACCGAGGTCAGTATCTATAAAGTTGGCCGACAGGGTATGTTTGCACAAAAACAACTCAGCCTGCGGCCGGGTAAATACACCATTACCGGTGCCCGTAAGGGTTACCGCGATGTCCTCAAAGTAATGGATTTAAAGCCTGCCATGCGGGGACAGACGATCAGCATAAGTTCCGGGGAAAAGTTTTGAGTCGCGAATATTATATCCACGATGCCAGCGGACAGCGCAAACTCAACGAGCTGGAACTACCGATCCGTGTTGGTGGAAAAAAACACAATGGCATTGTTATTCCCGGTGTCGCCGCGGACAAGCTGCTGGCGATCATCGCCCTGGCTGATGGACATGCTTATATCCAGCCGGCTGATGCCATGGCAAGTATTTTCCATAATGATGAACGGCTGGCGGATTCCGCCTGGCTGAAGTCCGGCGACCGTGTGCAAATCGGCGACAACATGATCAGCTGGGATGTGCAGGGCGACCGAGTGTTGATCAATGTGCAACAGCATAAACTGGATATCACCAGGCCCCGGCCACCGAAACAGGCACGCCAGCTTGTGCCGCCGGTGGATGAGCTGCCGGTATCGGAAAAAGCCCCGCTTGCCAGCGAACATAAAGGCCTGAAACGTTCTGTTATTGTCATTGTTTCAATCCTGGTATTACTGGCAGCCTATTTGCTGGTGGCAACATCCGTGGTAGTTAAAGTAGAACCGGCTGCAGCTGAGGTTGATTTTAAGGGCTTTCCACCGGCCATTTCCTTCGGTGGCGCACGGCTGGTATTTCCGGGTAATTATTCGGTAAATATCAGCGCGAAAGGATACCAGGCGGTGGATGCCAGCCTGGATATCAACATGGGACCGCCACTGGAGTTTAGTTATGTCCTGGCTGAGCTGCCCGGGCTGATTAGCCTCAAGCCGGACCCGACCGTTGCCCTGCAGTTGTTTGTGGATGATGTGGAAGTATTGGTGAATGCAGGGGGGCACTATGAACTGCAGCGCGGTACACAGTTGCTGCAGGTAGAAAGTGTCCGCTACCTGCCGCAGCAACTGGAGCTTGAAGTTACTGGTTTTGGTGCTGAACAATCATTGGACCTTAGCCTTGTGCCTGCATGGGCTGTGGTTTCTTTCAGTTCGGTTCCTGCCGGGGCAGAAGTTACAGTGGATGGTGAGGTCGTGGGTATGACCCCGTTGCAGGTCGAGATCCTCCAGGGTCAGCATGAAATTGTTATCCATAAACCGGGTTTTAAAAAGATCACCTTATTCCGCAGCGTCGAACCGGGTGTGGACTTCAGCGTTGCCGAGGTCCAGCTGGAACCGGTTGACGGTACCCTGGTGTTAAGCAGCACACCGGCGGGAGCCAGTATCCTTATTGGCGATAAATTCCTTGGTACCACCCCGCAAACCCTGCAACTTGCTGCCGAATCTGAGCACCACCTGCGTTTAAGTAAGTCTGGTTATATCGCGGTCGAAAAAGTGTTTACCCTGGCA
Source organism: Pseudomonadota bacterium (assembly GCA_015222805.1). Taxonomy (GTDB): domain Bacteria; phylum Pseudomonadota; class Gammaproteobacteria; order Xanthomonadales; family SZUA-36; genus SZUA-51. The sequence continues at coordinate 25,238 of JADFVZ010000079.1, read as the reverse complement.
GCTGAAGAAGAACTCACAGTTATGTTGAGCCTGGGGATTGAGTACGCCACGGTGTTTTTAAACATCCGCCCGTCAGGATCCAGTCTCAGTATTAACGGTAAAAAATCAGATAAAAGCGGGGGCCGAATACGCCTGCAAACGCGTAAAAATACGTTGAAGGTCAGCAAGCCGGGATATATCAGTAAAACCCTCAGTGTGACCCCGCGGGCGGGAGTGAGCCAGAATATTGAGGTCCAGCTGGTCAGTGAAAAGCAGCAGCAGGCAATGGCAAAAGCGGCCGCGACACCCAGTGTAAAAATGACGGCAGCAGGCCAGAAAATGGAATTGATCAGGCCTGCCGATAAGCTGAAAATGGGGGCCTCCCGGCGGGATGCCGGTCGGCGCGCGAATGAAAGCCAACGGCTGGTGGAACTGCAGCGGCCGTTTTACCTGGCACAATATGAAGTGACTAACTTGGACTTCAGTCAATTCAAACCGGCACATAATTCCGGCAGTGCCGATTCCGCCATGCTCAATGGCAATACCCAGCCGGTAGTGAATGTCAGCTGGGATGACGCTGCCCGATATTGTAACTGGCTGAGTAAAAAAGAAGGCTTGCCGCTGGCCTATACCGAAGTATCCGGACATATGCAGGCGAGCACACCAATGAATACCGGTTACCGCCTGCCGAGCGAAGCTGAATGGACCTGGGTGGCACGCAGGCAAGGTCAGCTGATTGAGCAACGGTATCCCTGGCAGGGCCTGTATCCACCCACCACAAAAAATGGCAATTATGCCGATGCGCAAATTGCCGATACATTGGCAGATATCGTACCGGCTTATGATGATGGCTACCGCGGTACCGCTCCAGTAGGCAGTTACCCGCCATGGCCGGCAACATCGGCCGGTGGGTTTTATGATTTTGGCGGCAATGCAGCCGAGTGGATGCATGATCATTACGCCGTCTACCCGGGTGAGGCTGCCCGCCTGGTGGTAGACCCGATGGGACCACCTACGGGCAAACACCATGTCGTCCGCGGTTCCAGCTGGCGGCATGGCAGCATCAGTGAACTGCGCCTGAGTTACCGCGATTACAGCGCTAAACCGCGCGCTGACCTGGGCTTCCGCATAGCGCGTTATGCAGAGTGAGGAAATGATGAAAAAGACAATTGTAAAAGTACTGATCCTGCTGGCTTTTGCCTCGGTGGTGTATGCCGGGGTAAATAGCTCTGCTGTTCAACAGCAAGGTTCAGCGGGTAAGTTCGTACCCACCGAAAAACTGAGTGCGGATGACACCGTGGCTTTTCCTGTCGATATTTAAGCGGCTCTTACCTATGAAAAAAACCTTTTCGAATGAATTTATCTTCCAGGTCTTTGCCCTGTTGATTGCTTTTATTATCGTGCATGCGATTTATGTCAGCCTGGTACGCCCGGCGGCCGCCGTACATCAGCAGCAACAGGCTGAAATGATCAAGGCGAACCCGGAATATGTCACCAAAGACTCGTTCTTTGTGGTGATCAAGGATTATGAGCAGGAAACCTGTTTCACCCTGATGTTCTGGGCCTTTTCCATTCTCGGCTATAAAGGCATTGCCGGACGCCGCCAGCAGCAGCTGCTGGAACGCGACTTACTGCAACTGCCACAGGGCCTGCCCATCGGTCAGGAAGATGCCCGTGCATTGGTCACGCGACTGGAAGGATTACCGGATACGGAACAAAATTACCTGCTGCCGCGCGCCATGCTCACCGGCATCGAACGCTTCAGTGCGACCCGCCACGTACAGGATGTTTCCACGGCGGTACGGGATGTATGTGAGTCGGAAGGCGAACGGATGGAATCGGAGCTGTCGATCATCCGCTATCTGGCCTGGGCGATACCCTCGGTCGGTTTTATCGGCACTGTACGCGGTATCGGCAATGCACTGGGGCAGGCGCATCGGGCGGTGGAAGGTGACATTACCGGAATTACTTCAAACCTCGGGGTGGCGTTTAATTCGACATTCGTGGCCCTGGTCATCAGTATCGTGCTGATGTTTTTTATCCATCAACTGCAACTGATGCAGGAACGCCTGGTGCTGGACAGTGAGCGTTATGTCGACCACTGGCTGATTCGCAAGCTACGAGCTTAATGAATTACCCACCAGCCACCAGTACTCTTGTAGGGTGCGTTAGCCAAAGGCGTAACGCACCCTACGTTGTTTGTTTATGAAACGCCGACCCATATCGCCGTTTTCACTGTCGTTCCTCGATGTGATGTTCTGTGGCTTCGGGGCGGTGGTGTTGCTGGTGCTGATCATGAACACCAACACCGTACAGGAGCGCAATGAAATATTTATTGATATGCGCGCGGAAGTGGTACGCATGGAAAATGAAGTCATCATCGGTGAGGAAAACAGGGTGCTGGCTTACAACAGTCTGGAAGCCAGCAACAAAGACATCGTACTGATGCAGGGAGAAGCCCGGCGGGTTCAGGATAGCCTGCTGGAAATTGAAGCCGGGTTGACCGATCTGAACAAACAGACCACTGCCAGCCGCGCACACATCAATGAACTCAAGTCGGATATCAAGGGCCTGGATAAAACCACCCAGGCGTTATCGCAGCAGCAAAAACCTCCGGGCACCAAAGTGCATCAGTTTGTCGGTGAGGGCAACCGCCAGTACCTCACCGGTTTGAAACTCAGTGGCAAACGCACCCTGATCCTGCTGGATGCCTCTGCCAGCATGCTCGATGAAACCATTGTTAATATTATCCGCCTGCGGAATATGCAGGATGCACAAAAACGCGCCTCTGAAAAATGGAAGCGGGCCCAGGGCACGACTGAATGGTTAATCAGCAACCTGCCGGTGAGTACCCAGTTCCAGCTGTATATATTTAATACCCGCGCCAGTAGCGCGATGCCGGCAAAACAGGGCAAATGGTTGGCGGCAGCGGATCCGGGGGATGTGGCAACAGTAATGAAAAGCGTGCGTGAAACCATTCCTGCGGGTGGTACTAGCCTGTATCACGCCTTTGCAGCAGCCAGCGCAATGCAGCCCCAACCGGATAATATTCTGCTGATCACAGATGGCCTGCCAACCCAGGGACGGGATAAGCCCACATCTACAACTGTCAGCAGCAAACAGCGCCGGGAGCTGTTTAATCGCGCCCTCAGGCAACTGCCACAGGGCGTACCGGTGAATACTATCCTGCTGCCAATGGAAGGCGACGCCTATGCCGCCGCTCATTTTTGGCATCTTGCGGTTAATACCCGTGGTTCATTCCTGACCCCGGCGAGGGACTGGCCATGAGTCGCAAGAAGCAACGGCGTGAGGTGGAAATCTTCAACCTGTCCTTCCTGGATGTGGTTTCCTGCGGCTTTGGTGCAATTATCCTGCTGCTTATTATTGTCCAGTTCGGTGAGCCGGTAGTGATCGAAAAACTGAGTGTGGATATGTCCGGGCAGGTACTCAAGCTGGAGCAGGAGTTGTTTGATATTCGCGGGGAAACCCGGGTTCTCAATCGTGATTTGAAAGCCAGGCAGGAACAACTTTCGATCCAGCGGGAAAAACTCGCCCGCCTGCGCGGCAGCCTTTCGACCATTAAGGGTGAGTTTGCCAACGCCCGCTCCGAGGCAGAAACCCAGGCGATCATTGAAGGCCAGTTGCAAAGCGCGCAACAAAGTTTAACCGCTGAGATGCGCCGTTTACAGCAGGGCGCATTGAGCCGGCCGAAAGTCAACAACCGCATCGGCGGGCTGCCGGTTGACAGCGAATATATTATCTTCATTATCGATACCTCCGGCTCGATGACTTCATACGCCTGGTCGCATGTGTTGAAGAAAGTCAGTGAAGTCCTCAGCGTGTATCCAAAGGTCAAAGGCATCCAGGTGATGAACGATATGGGCCAGTATATGTTCCCGACCTATAAGGGTAAATGGATCCCTGATACCGTCGGTCGCCGCACGGCAATCAACACGCGGCTGCGTACCTGGCAGCCATTTTCCAATTCCAGCCCGGTGGAAGGTATCGAGGCTGCGATTAAACGCTTTTACGCTAAAGACAAAAGTATCAGCCTGTATATCTTCGGCGATGATTTTTCCTCCGGTTCCATCGAACAGGTGGTCACCACCGTCGCCCGCCTGAACCGCGTAAACAGCAGCGGCAAACACCGGGTACGCATCCATGCCATGGGCTTTCCGGTATTGTTCCAGGTGAATGGAATGAGTGCCAATGTGGTGCGCTTTGCGGCGTTGATGCGCAAGCTGGCAGAGAATAATGACGGCACGTTTGTGGGGTTGAATAGTACTAAGCCATAGGGCTCAAACTAAAAGAGAATGTCATACCGGACTTGATCCGGTACCTCAGTACAAATAGCACGGTACCCACCGAGATCCCGGCTCGGGGGCCGGGAAGACAAATAGTGGGGACCGGTATGACAACATGTATTGTAAATTTGAGTTGGGTAATCCCACACATAATCGAGCATTAATCCCCCTCCAACAAATGGTAAGCTTGCCGCATAATTGTTAAAACATCAGGAAACCCAAGTGGCAAAAGTAAAAACCGCCTTTCAGTGCAACGACTGCGGCACACAGGTTAACAAATGGGCCGGGCAGTGTCCTGATTGCAAGGCCTGGAATACCTTGACTGAAATTACCCTGGAGTCCAGTTCTGCTAGTATTAAAAACCGCTATTCCGGTTTTACAGGATTCGCTGATAAGGTGGAAGTAACCGATCTTGCATCGGTAAAGCTGGATGACAATATCCGCCTGCTCACTGGTATCGGTGAGCTCGACCGGGTCCTTGGTGGTGGTGTGGTGCCGGGTTCGGTTACTTTGATCGGTGGTGATCCTGGGATTGGCAAGTCCACATTATTGCTGCAGGTTTTATCCGGCCTGGCCCAGCGCGTGCCCTCCCTGTATATCACCGGTGAAGAATCCCTGCAGCAGGTCAGCATGCGTGCCAAACGCCTGGCCCTGCCGGCAAAAGACCTGCGTTGTGTGACTGAAACTTGCGTCGAGAAAATTATTGACATTGCCGAGCGTGAAAAGCCGGGCTTCATGGTAATTGATTCCATTCAAACCGTGTTTTCTGAACAGTTGCAATCAGCTCCCGGGGCGGTTGCCCAGGTACGTGAATCGGCGGCCCGGTTGGTACGTTATGCAAAATCACGCGGGGTGGCGATGGTGCTGGTCGGGCATGTAACCAAAGACGGCTCACTGGCAGGCCCGCGGGTACTGGAACATATGGTGGATGCAGTGCTCTATTTTGAGAGCGACTCCGGCAGCCGCTACCGGGTAATCCGGGCAATTAAAAATCGTTTTGGTGCAGTCAACGAACTGGGTGTATTTGCGATGACCGAACTGGGCTTGCGTGAAGTTAGCAACCCTTCCGCGCTGTTTCTTTCCGGTCAGCCGGAGGAAACCTCGGGCAGTGCGGTAATGGTGACCCGTGAAGGCACGCGTCCGTTGCTGGTAGAAGTGCAGGCATTGGTGGATTCATCCCGCCTGGCCAATCCCCGCCGGGTGGCGGTGGGTGTGGATGGCAATCGACTGGCAATGCTGCTGGCGGTACTGCATCGGCATGCCGGCTTAAGTCTGGGAGACCAGGACGTATTTATTAATGTGGTCGGCGGTATGCGGATTTCAGAAACCGCATCTGACCTGCCGATGGCGCTGGCACTGTATTCCAGCCTCTCAGACCGTCCATTGGGTAAACGCATGATCAGCTTTGGCGAAGTGGGTTTGTCCGGTGAAATCCGCCCGGTATACAACGGCGAGGAACGCCTGAAAGAAGCGCTAACCCATGGCTATGAAAGTGCACTGATACCGCGGGCCAATGCACCGAAAAAACCGATTAAGGGTTTGAAGATTATTCCTGTAGGGAATATTTCGGAGGCTATGCGGTTGGTTAGGGAAGGGTAGTGGAAAGCATGATCAACCACCAATCCCCAAATTGTTTTTGAGAATACTTATTTGTGGATATAAATACCTGCCCTGCAGATTGGTGGTTAACTGAACTTGTTACGCGTGGGCATAAATGCCCACCCTACGTTGGTGGCTTTACCAAAACCCGCTGAATAATATTATCCCGGGTATCCAGGATAGTAATAATGTAATTATCAATCTTCAGGCTGGTATTCCCCTGTGGGATCGCTTCCAGTTCTTCCAGCAGCAAACCGTTAATCGTACGTCCGCCGTCGATTGGTAAGCTCCAGTCCAGACGCCGGTTTAAGCTGCGCACGGGGGCGCTGCCATCAACAAGGAAGTTACCGTCTTCCAGCTTGCGGTATATGCGGGTGCGTTCATTCGGGTCGGAGGTGTACTCACCGACGATTTCTTCGAGGATATCATCCAGGGTTACCAGTCCCTGGATATCGCCGTATTCATCCACCACCAGCGCCATCCGCCGGTCACGGCTCTGGAACTCCAGCAGTTGTTGTGTCAATGATGTGCCTTCAGGAATGAAGTAGGGTTTACGCACCGAATGCACCACATCATCGTAAGTCAGCTGGCCGCGGGATAATTTTGAAATCAGGGTACGCACATGCAGCAGGCCGACCACGTTTTCCAGTTCGCCACGATACACTGGCAGGCGGGTATAAACTGAATTAGACAGGGTTTGCAGGATATCCTCCCAGGAGTCATCCAGGTCGAGACCTATAATATCGCTGCGGGGGATGATGACATCATCGACGGCGGCATACTCCAGGTCGAGGATATTAACCAGCATTTGCTGATGCTCGCTGGGCAGGTTGCCGTCTTCAGCCAACAGGGTGCGAATTTCCTCGCGGGATAAAGTCTGCAGCAGGTCGGAGCGGGTCTGTATGCCAAAAGGTTTGAGCAGCAGGCGCGAAACCCCGCTGATCAACCAGATCAGGGGATACAGGAGCTTGAGCATCGGTGTGAGGATGTAGACTGCCGGGAAGGCTATTTTTTCCGGATGGTAAGCCGCCAGGGTTTTCGGAGTGACTTCGGCAAAAATCAGGATGATCACAGTGAGTATCATCGCCGCAACGATCGGTCCGCTGTCACCCATTAAGCGCAGGCCGATCAGGGTGGCGATAGTGGATGCAGATACATTAACGAGGTTGTTTCCCAGCAGTATCAGGCCGATAACCCGGTCCGGTTGCTCGAGCAGTTTCTGTGCCAGCCTGGCCGCCCGGTTGCCATGGTTGGCGAGATGCCGCAGGCGGTAACGGTTGAGTGCAATCAGGCCGGTTTCTGCGCTGGAGAAAAACCCGGAAATTAAAATCAGGACAAAAAGGGCAATGCCCAGGGTGCTGAGGGGGATATCACTCACTTGAGCTGGGTGATTTCAGTACTGTTTTGCTGCCAGCCAGTATCGAGGATGACTTCAAGCACCAGCTTGCTGCCAAAATAAGCCAGTATCAGGAAACCCATACCGACAAGTGTCAGGCGGACTGCGGTCCTGCCGCGCCAGCCAAAGCGCCAGCGACCAAATATCAGCAGGGCAAAAACCAGCCACGCAATGATGCTGAGTATGGTTTTATGCTGCAGGTGCTGGGCGAAGAGGTCATCTATAAAAATAAATCCGCTGAGTAATCCCACGGTCAGGGCAATAAAGCCGATACTGACCAGGCGCAGCAATAATTTATCCAGCACCTCCAGTGGCGGCAGTGATTCCACCATGGCAGTCAGCCGGTGTGAACGCAGGAAATGGTCCAGCATCAGGATAAACAGGGCATATACAGTGGCTACCCCGAAGAGGGCAAAGGCGAGCATGGAGCTGAATACATGAATGCGGGTATCAGCACTGATATGCATCAGCGGCAGGGGGGTATCAGGTGAGACGACCAGGGTAAACAGGATAATGGCAGCAATAGGAAAGGCTACCAGTCCAGCAGTTAGCAGGCTTTGACCGGAAACCTTTGAAACAATAATAATCACTGCCATGATCAAGGCTGCCAGTGATAGCGTATGCAGGAGGCTGACATTAATCATGCCACTGCTGGCGTTATCGAACCAGCCGCCGGCAAAGTGGAACAGAACAGCCAATACCGCCATGCTGTATATAGCTGATTTGGCCGGCAGTTTCTTTTGCAGGGCACGCCACTGCAGGCTGGCAGCCAGCAGGTAGAAAAGTGCCGCAGTAAGATAAAGCGTAATTAACATCTGTGTATGATGGCACACCTGTAACTGCAGTCAACTATTGAGACAAAGAGTTTGTAAGAATTACCCTGGTTTTGTATATAATTCAGGATTGTTTATTAAAAAAATGTACTCAAAGAGGATAAAGAATGAAAATGCGCGCCGCCGTAGCCTGGGAAGCAGGCAAGCCACTGGAAATTGAAGACATTGATATCGCTGGACCGAAACCGGGCGAAGTACTGATAAAAATGGTAGCAACCGGTGTTTGCCATACCGATGCCTATACCCTCTCGGGTGATGATCCCGAAGGTATCTTTCCTTCTGTACTCGGACATGAAGGCGGAGCCGTTGTGGTTGAGCTGGGCGCCGGGGTCAACAGCGTTGCACTGGATGATCATGTTATCCCGCTATATACACCCGAATGCGGGGTTTGCAGCTATTGCACTTCGGGTAAAACCAACCTCTGCCAGGCCATTCGTGCCACCCAGGGGCAGGGTTTGATGCCTGATGGCACATCTCGCCTGTCAATGAACGGCAAAACCATTTATCACTATATGGGTACTTCAACCTTTGCCGAATATGCGGTGGTGCCCGAAATTGCCCTTGCGGTGGTTAATAAACAGGCCCCGCTGGATAAAGTCTGCCTGCTGGGCTGTGGTATTACTACCGGTGTCGGCGCGGTACTGAATACAGCTAAAGCAGAACCGGGTTCCACTATCGCCGTATTCGGACTTGGTGGTATCGGTCTGGGGGTGATCCAGGGCGCGGTGCTCGCGGGTGCTTCGCGCATCATCGGCGTGGACATCAACCCGGGTAAGTTTGAATTTGCCCGCCAGATGGGGGCCACAGAATGTATTAACCCCAATGATTTTGATGCACCGATCCAGGATGTGCTGGTCGACCTCACTGATGGTGGTGTGGATTATTCCTTCGAATGTGTCGGTAATGTCAATCTAATGCGCTCGGCACTGGAATGCTGCCATAAGGGCTGGGGTGAATCAGTCATTATCGGCGTTGCCGGTGCCGGCCAGGAAATTTCCACCCGTCCATTCCAGCTGGTGACTGGTCGGGTCTGGCGCGGAACTGCTTTTGGCGGTGTACGTGGGCGTTCTGAACTGCCGGGCTATGTAGATAAATACCTTGCCGGTGAGTTGAAAGTGGATGAATTCGTTTCCCACAGCATGCCACTGGAAGAGATTAACCGGGCTTTTGATTTAATGCATGCCGGTGATGGCATCCGTAGTGTGATTACCTTTTGATGAAACTTGAATTAGTAAAAAAACACCGTATCTTCGATGGCTCGATGGAATACTACCGGCATTACTCGCAGGTAAACCAGTCAGCTATGAGCTTCGCTATCTTCCTGCCGCCCCAGGCAGAAACCCGCAAGGTACCGGTACTTTACTGGTTGTCGGGCCTGACCTGCACTGAAGATAATTTTATGACCAAGGCCGGGGCACAACGGGTGGCTGCTGAGCTCGGTATTGCCATCGTGGCGATGGATACTTCACCCCGCGATAACGGCATTGAAGGTGAAGATGACAGTTATGACTTCGGCAGTGGCGCCAGTTTTTACCTGAATGCGACAATCGAGCCCTGGTCCAAAAACTACAACATGTATGACTATATAGTCACTGAATTACCGGGAATTATTGAGTTAAATTTTAATGTAAGTAACAAAAAATCCATAAGCGGTCATTCTATGGGCGGTCATGGTGCATTGATAATTGCATTGCGTAATCCGCGGAGCTACCAGTCGGTTAGTGTTTTTTCACCGATTGTTGCACCTACCCAGAATGGTTGGGGGTGCAAAGCCTTTTCCGGTTACCTTGGCGAAGATCAATCCGTCTGGCGGCAGTATGACAGTTGTGAATTGGTTAAAATTGCCACGGAACGACTGCCCTTGCTGGTAGACCAGGGAACAGCAGATGAGTATCTGGATGACTATCTGCAGCCGGGAAAACTGATTGAGGTTTGTGAGCAATATAACCACCCGCTAAATTTGCGAATGCAACCGGGTTATGATCACAGCTATTTTTTCATCAGTACATTTATCGAAGAACACTTGCGTTACCACGCAGGGTATTTATAGGTGGTCGGAATGTTGGTGAACAGTTGTTGGATGAATAATTTATATGCTATTAAATAATGAAACCGAATAAAAATTTAATCTTTTTGCATATACCAAAAAATGGAGGGACAACATTCCATTCAATTTTAGAAAGGATGTTCCCACTAAAAAATACCTTTACCCTTCGCTTAACCAAAAACAGGACAACCAACAGGGATGTGCTGGTGAATTTACCCCTGCCGGCAAGAAAAAAAATCAAGTTGTTAAAAGGCCATTTCCCCTTCGGCTTAGATAAATATTTAGTCGGTGAATCTGAATATATTACTTTTTTAAGAAATCCCGAGGACAGGATCGTTTCATACTATTACTACGTTCTTAGCCAGCCTAATCACGACCTGTACCCGATTGTAAAAAATGAAGAGATGACAATTTATGATTTTGTAACAAAAATCAAACGCCGAGATGTGAACAATGCCCAGGTCAGGATGATAAGCGGGGTGAATAACAGGGATGAAGATATGCTGGAAAAAGCCCTGGAAAATGTTGAAAACCATTTCTCTTTTATTGGCCTGGTAGAGCAATTTGATGAGTCGCTTGTACTCTTAAAAGAGATGTGTAGTTCAAAAACGCTATTTTATAAGCACTTGAATAAACGGGTAAAAACAGCTGTAAAGCCAGGCCTGGATAAAAAAACCCGCGAAGCTATCGCTGAATTGAATAGCCAGGATGTCTTATTTTACAAGGCCATGAAAGAGCGGTTTTCAAGGGAGCTTGCTAAGCAGGATAATTTAGACGATGAGCTGGAAAAGCTCTATAAGTGCAACAATTTGTATAGGTTTTATCCAATAAACACCCTGCGAAGAATAAAAATTGTTATCCGTAATGGTTTTAATTTTAACTGGTAAGTGAACAGGGTGCCTTGCCGATGCAGGAAGGCGATATAGTACGCTTTCCCTGTTAGAACTGCTTTATCTAAACCTTCCCTTGCTGTATTTCTGCAAGATAATTACCCATTCAAAACAGGCGGATAAGGCTATCAAGTGGTGAGTTTTACAAATTTCAGGGTCAGTGTTGAGTGTTGAAGAAATCAGGGGTTTTGTACTTTTAATAACTGGTATCTGAGTTATAATTAATGACCGGGTTGATTAATTGCATCAGCCGGAATTGACTGGAATATATATGTTTGAAAGCCTTAGTGATCGTCTAAGTTCGACCCTGCAAAAACTCCGCGGCAAAGGCCGCTTAACTGAAGATAATATCCGCGATGCCCTGCGCGAAGTCCGCATTGCCTTGTTGGAAGCCGACGTTGCCTTGCCGGTAATAAAAGGCTTTATTGATGGGGTGCGTGAGCGAGCGCTAGGCCAGGAAGTGCTGAAAAGCCTGACTCCCGGGCAGGCGCTGGTTAAGGTTGTAAACGATGAGCTGGTCCGGGTCATGGGTGAGGCGAATGAAAGCCTCGACCTGAGCGCGGCACCACCGGCAGTTGTATTGATGGCTGGCTTGCAGGGTGCGGGTAAAACGACCACTACCGCCAAGCTGGCTCGGCTGTTAAAACAGAAAGAAAATAAAAAAGTCATGGTCGTTAGTGCCGATGTTTACCGCCCGGCGGCGATCAAACAGCTGAAAACCCTGGCAGGGCAGGTTGAGGTTATTTTCCAGCCATCTGAAACCACTAGCAATCCGGTTGATATTGTTACCACCGCCTTAGCCGAGGCCAAACGTCAGTTTATTGATGTGCTGCTGGTCGATACCGCTGGCCGTCTGCATATTGATGAAGAAATGATGGCCGAAATCAAGGCTATCCATGCGGCGGTAAATCCAGTTGAGACCCTGTTTGTGGTCGATGCCATGACCGGGCAGGATGCTGCAAATACTGCCAAAGCCTTTGGTGAAGCGCTACCTTTGACCGGTATCGTGCTGACCAAAACCGATGGTGATGCGCGCGGTGGTGCAGCACTTTCCGTGCGCCAGATTACTGGCAAGCCAATTAAATTCATGGGTGTCGGTGAAAAAGTCGATGCGCTGGAAGCATTCCATCCCGATCGCCTGGCTTCACGCATCCTCGGCATGGGCGATGTGCTCTCCCTGGTTGAGGAAGTACAGGCCAAGGTTGATAAAGACGAAGCAGAAAAGCTGGTTCAGAAGCTGCGCAAGGGAAATCAGTTTGATCTGGGTGATTTTCGTTCACAGCTGCAGCAAATGGAGTCCATGGGCGGCATGAGCAGCATGATGGATAAGCTGCCGGGTATGGGGCAGATTCCGGATTCAGTCAAGCAGAAAGCCGGTAACGATAAAAGTACCGGGCAGATGATCGCAATTATCAATTCCATGACCCGGAAAGAACGTGAATTCCCAGCTGTTATTCGCGGATCGCGCAAACGCCGTATCGCCCAGGGTTCCGGAACTACCATCCAGGAAGTCAACAAAGTCTTGAAGCAGCATAAGAAAATGCAGCTGATGATGAAGAAGTTCTCCGGTGGTGGGATGAAAAAAATGATGCGCATGATGCAGGGTAAGATGCCACCCGGTGGAATGCCGCCCGGTGGTTTTCCGATGTAAGCTGGTCTAATACGAAAGAAACAGACAATGAAAAAAGATAACCCCCCCCATTCATCTGCACGGCGTCGATTCCTGCGCCAGTCTGCTGCAGCAGCAGCCGGTTTTTCAGCCCTGCCATTAAGCTGGCAGGCGATTGCCAAAAGCATCAGTTCCGGCCGGATTCCACAACAGCAGCCGGGATACGGTGAGCTTTTCCCGGTTGCAGATCAGGCAACCGGCCTTGAGCTACTGCGTTTACCCAAAGGTTTCAGTTACACCAGTTTTTCATGGGCGGGGGATACTATGGATGATGGCAATTCGGTTCCCGGTGCTGCCGATGGCATGGGTGTGGTCAAAGAAGAAGGCGACTTGCTGACATTGATCCGCAACCATGAACTCACCGGACGTACCCCCCTGGCTGGAAATCCGGACCAGGCCTACGATATATTTGGTGGTGGGACTTCAACCATGGTGTTCAATCAGGCCAGCCGCAAGCTGGAAAAATCCTGGTTAAGCCTTTCCGGAACCATCAGGAACTGTGCCGGTGGTGTGACTCCCTGGGGTACATGGTTATCCTGTGAAGAGTCCTGTTACGACCCGGAACTGGCCATTTCAACCAATTGGTTGCGGCGCCTGTACTGGAAGTCGGAGGGCGCCAAAAAAACCCATGGCTGGGTGTTTGAAATCCCTGCTGAAGGGGTGGCGAAACCAGAGCCGTTGTACGATATGGGTCAGTTTGACCATGAGGCTTGTGCAGTAGATCCGCGTGACGGCAGCATTTATCAAACTGAAGATATGAAGCCAAATGCCGGCTTTTACCGCTTTATTCCCCGGCAAAAGGAACAATTACAGGCTGGCGGCAAGTTGCAGATGATGCGGATTCCAGAACAAATGGATATGCGCCACAGCTTTGCCATTGGTACTGAATTCAGTGTGGAATGGGTAGATATTAAGGACCCGCGCCAGGGAAACACCCCCGGAACCCACGATACTTCAGGCGTCGTAAATCAGGGGCTGGCAGCCGGTGGCAGTGCGTTCATGGCGCTTGAGGGCTGTTTTTACTATCAGGGCCAGGTCTTTTTTACCTCAAAGCTGGGCGGGGCAGTGCATGCCGGCCAGGTGTTCGCTTATGATCCTGGGAGTGAAAAACTTACGCTGATTTTTGAATCGCCATCGCACCGGGTGATTTCCGGTCCGGATAATATCGCCATCAGTCCCCGCGGGAATATGGTGATTTGTGAGGATCATGTAACCACGGTAGATAAGGCACAGCATCTGCTGGCCCTGCTTGATGGCGGCGACTACTTTTATTTCTGTCAGATAAACCCGGATATCCGCGGGGAACATAATGGTCATGACCTGGCAGAAACCTTGCCGGGCAGTGAGTGGGCAGGGATTACCTTTTCTGCAGACGGGCACTGGATGTTTGCAAATATTTATAACCCGGGAATAACCGTTGCGATTACCGGCCCGTGGCAGGACGACCTGGCTTAAACCCCATTACTGCCCAATCCCTCGCCGTCATCCCGGCCCCGAGCCGGGATCTTTTTTGTGCTACCCCTCTTCGTCATCCCGGCCCCCGAGCCGGGATCTTTTTTGTGTGGTTGTGGAGTTTGACAAAAAGAGCTAGATGCCGGATCAAGTCCGGCATGACAGCATTATGTTGTCCGGCATGACAGGGCTTTGTTGACCGGCATGGCAGGCTTGTGTTGACCGGCATAGCAGGCTTGTGTTGTCAGCGATGGCATTGTTTCTTGTGAAATGATGAATTAATCTACAAAAATAGTCCCGCAGGTGTTTCTTTTTGTCGAATAAATCGTTAAAATACTCTGTTTCGTGGAACGGCTCCTGTTTGGGGCCCTTTTTGCATGTCCGGCTTTCTTTATAAATGGATTGTCGCGGCATTAATAAAACAGGTTTATAAGCACATGGTAAAGATTCGTTTAGCTCGTGGCGGCGCAAAGAAGCGTCCCTTCTATCACATCGTAGCAACTGACAGCCGTAATAAGCGTGACGGTCGTTATATTGAACGCCTGGGTTTCTTTAACCCGGTAGCACGCGGCCAGGAAGAACGCCTGCGAGTTGACCTCGTACGCGTTGATCACTGGTTGGGCGAAGGCGCACAACTCAGTGACCGTGTAGACGCATTGATGAAAGATGCGCGTAAAGCTGCCGAAACTGCTGTAGCCGCATAAACTTATGAACGACAACCGGGATGAAGCGTCCCGGCCTGTAGTCATTTTAGGTCGGTTTGTTGGAGTCCACGGTATTCGCGGTGCATTAAAGGTGCTTTCATGGACCGAGCCGCGAGAGGAAATTCTTAATCTTGGACCGTGGTTGCTGGGCAGCCCTAAGGTTGAGAAGATACTCAAGAATTATAAGCCTGTAAAGCTGGCTTCCGGGCGAATCCAGGGCAAGGCGCTGGTAGTGACTTTACCCGGAATCACTGACCGAACCCAGGCCGAAGGCCTGATCGGTCAAATGATCGCAATTCGGCAGGAAGATATGCCGGAGAGTGAACCGAATACCTGGTACTGGAGTGATCTGGTGGGTTTGCAGGTTAAAACCCTGGAAGGGCATGATCTCGGAAAATTAACCGAAATGATGGCTACCGGGGCTAATGATGTAATGGTTGTGAAGGGTGAAAGGGAACGTACGATCCCCTTTGTCCATGGTCAGTATGTTAAAGATGTGGACCTGGATGCTGGCATTATAACGGTTGACTGGGATCATGAGTTTTAGGTTTAAAGCAGTGTCATGCGTATAGATGTAGTGACATTGTTCCCGGATGAATTCAGGCAACTGGTTGATCTGGGGGTGACCGGAAGAGCCATCCGTGAGGATAAGATCCAGATTAAAACCTGGAACCCGCGGGACTTTACCGCTGACCGGCACCGCACCGTTGACGACCGGCCTTATGGCGGCGGACCCGGGATGGTGATGATGGTAGCGCCGCTGGTGAAAACGCTGGAGGCGGTAGTAAACGATTCATCAGTAGCTGCAAAAGTGGCATTGATGTCTCCACAGGGCAATGCCCTGGACCAGGCAGCTGTTGAAGAACTGGCACAGCGCCAGCGGCTGATCCTGATATGCGGTCGCTACGAAGGTATCGATGAGCGTTTGATTGATGCGCTGGTGGACGAAGAATGGTCCATTGGTGATTATGTATTAAGTGGCGGTGAGTTAGCCGCTGCGGTAATTGTAGATGCGGTAAGCCGCTTGCAGGCAGATGTATTGGGCGACAGTCGCTCGGCTGAGCAGGATTCGTTCAGTGACGGCCTGCTGGATTATCCGCACTACACCCGGCCTGAAGATGTTGGTGGGGAAAAAGTACCAGATGTATTGCTCAGTGGTGATCACGCGGCAATAGAAAAATGGCGTCGCAAGCAGGCGTTGGGCAGGACCTGGCAACGGCGCCCGGATTTGCTGGAAAAATTGGAATTAAGTAAGCAGGATCAGGCATTATTGGCTGATTTCATTAATGATTTAACTTGAAATGACCGCCAGAATGGCTGACGGATGAGAGAATAATATGAGTATTTTAGTTGACCAAATTAATGCCGAGCAGATGGAACGTAAACTGCCGGAATTCGGCCCTGGTGATACCATCATCGTCCATGTGAAAGTAAAAGAAGGTGACCGTGAACGTCTGCAGGCGTTTGAAGGCGTGGTTATCGCGATTCGTAACCGTGGCCTGAATTCAGCTTTCACGGTACGTAAAATTTCCCACGGTACTGGTGTAGAGCGTGTATTCCAGACCTACAGCAAGATGATCGATTCTGTGACCGTTAAGCGTCGCGGTAAAGTTCGTCGCGCCAAACTGTACTACCTGCGTGGGCTGGAAGGCAAGTCTGCCCGTATTACAGAAAAACTGCCAAACCGCAACTAAGTTCGGTTCGGTACTATATTAAAAGCCCGCCTAAAATGGCGGGTTTTTTTGTGCCTGTTGTTTTCTTCTTGTTGCCATTGAAAACCAGCGCTCCTATACCCATTTATACAGCATCCTGATTGACTGAGATTGTGAAAATATTATGACGACAGAAACCACTGATAAAAAATCATCCAAAGTAGAAAACTTTGAATTCCAGGCAGAGGCCAAACAGGTCCTCCAGCTAATGATCCATTCCCTGTATTCCAACAAGGAAATTTTCATGCGCGAACTGGTATCCAACGGCTCTGATGCGCTGGATAAACTGCGTTTTGCAGCGCTTGCCGACGACAGCCTGTACGAGGGTGACGGCGACCTGCATATTGAAGTTGAATGCGATAAAGAGGCAGGCACCGTTACCATCCGGGATAACGGTATCGGTATGGACCGGGATGAAGTGATCAACAATATCGGTACCATTGCCCGGTCTGGTACGCGCAAGTTCCTTGAAGCACTGAGTGGTGATGAAAAGAAAGATGCCAATCTGATTGGTCAGTTCGGTGTGGGCTTTTACTCCAGCTTTATTGTCGCCGACAAAGTGACCCTGACTACCCGTAAAGCCGGTGATGATAAATCCGCAGGTACCCGCTGGGAATCAGCCGGCGATGGTGACTACAGCCTGGAAACACTGGAACTGGAAAAACACGGTACAGAGCTGGTGCTGCACCTGAAAGAAGGTGAGGAAGAATTCGCCAATGACATGCAATTGCGCAGCATCATCACCCGTTATTCAGACCATATCGGCTTCCCGATTAAAATGTCGGAAGAAGTAAAAATTGATGAAGAAGACGAAAATTCAGCAACGAAAACTGAATGGTATGACGTCAATAAAGCCAGCGCTTTGTGGACACTGCCAAAATCAGAAATTTCTGAGGATGAATACAAGACATTTTATAACCATATCTCGCATGATTTCGGTGAGCCGCTGACCTGGATACACAACCGGGTAGAAGGTAACCAGAGTTATACCTCGTTGTTATATATTCCCACCGAAGCGCCGGTGAATATGCTGGTTAACCGGGAAGACCGTCAGGGCCTTAAGCTGTATATCAAGCGTGTCTTTATCATGGACGCTGCTGAACAGTTGCTACCGCATTACCTGCGTTTTGTCCGCGGTGTGATCGATTCCGATGACCTGCCGTTGAATGTATCACGTGAAATCCTGCAGGACAGCCCACTGGCCCGCAAGATCCAGGCCGGCCTGGTAAAACGGGTACTGGATACCCTGGAAAAAATGGCCAAGAACGATGCTGAAAAATACCAGGTGTTCTGGGATAACTTTGGCCAGGTGCTGAAAGAGGGCATGGTTGAAGATATGCCCAACCAGCAGCGTATTGCTAAATTATTGCGCTTTGCCTCTACCCGTAATGATGCGGATACCCAAAGCATTTCGCTGGATGATTACATCAGTGAAAAAGCTGAAGACCAGGATGATATCTGGTATATATCAGCTGATAATCCTGCAGCTGCACGGCATAGCCCGCATCTTGAAGTGTTCAGCCGGGATAAAGTTGAAGTCCTGCTGTTGTCCGACCGTATTGATGAGTGGATGATGGGTTATTTCCGCCAGTATGGTGAAGTCAACCTGAAGTCTGTTGCCAAAGGTGATTTGAGCAAAAAAGAGGATGATGCTGAAACTAAAGACGACTCGGCTGTTGATGAGCTGCTGTATACCCGTATCGCAGAGGTTCTCGGTGATAAAGTCAGCGCGGTCAAGGCCAGCAAACGCCTGACTGAATCAGCCAGCTGCCTGATCCTCGATGAAAATGAAATGGCCCTGCACATGCAGCGCCTGATGGAACAGGCCGGTCAGGCCCTGCCGCACAGCGCCCCGGCGCTGGAAATTAACCCTGAGCATGCGATTTTCAAGAAAATGGAAAAAGAACAGGATGTGGAACGCTTTGCGGATTATTCACAGCTGTTATATGAACAGGCGATTTTGGCTGAAGGCGGACAGCTTGAAGATCCGGCAGGGTTTGTGCATCGGATTAATAAGTTGTTGGTGTAGGTATTTACTGGAATTTCGATTAGATTAATTTTTGAGTTCTAAACTGGGCCCCGGATAATGCTATTCGCATTTCCGGGGTGACGTTTTATATATTTTTATATGCTAATTCCCCACGGTTTGTCATTTCAGACTGTGTTTATTGACTAAACTATCCCCCACAGCACGTCATTCCGGGGCTGCGAGTAGCAGAACCCGGAAACCAGTTGTGGTGAGAGATAACTCCTGGGCTCTTTAACTGTTTAACTGTGTGGCGGCGTGAAGAGATCACTCTCGCGCGTCCATGCGCTTCGTGATCTACCTACATCCATGTAGGCAAAAGCGCCGCTCCCGCACGTGCCGATGTTGATCTGTAGGGTACTCGAAGAGATCGCTCTCGCGCTCTTTCTTTTTTAACTCTGGGGCAGGGTGAAGAGATCGCTCTCGCGCATCCATGCGCCCGCGATCTACCTACATCCATGTAGGTAAAAAAAAAGCCCGGAACTGAGTCCGGGCAAATGGGGTAAATCAAATCCTAGGGAGAGTGCGCGGCATCCTTTCCGCGACTATTGCTACCATTGTGCGGTGGCAGCAATCGGTGGTCCTTCACCGAAAAAAATCAAAAAACCTATTAGTGGTAAGCAACTGACATTTCTGCATTTAAGGCCGAGCGTGGTGCTGTCATTTCAAATGCAATTAATTTATTCTGGGCCAGGATCAGCACCTGGTGCATGCGTTCCTGTTCTGCCTCGGTGATGCTGTCTTCCAAGGTTCGAAGGGTAGTGCGCCAAAACTCAATTTCTGCAAGTATCAAATAATGCTGGCTGTTCATCTTGTTCATCACTGTCTGTGCTTTCGATGGGTGTACTATAGATTTCGGGAGGACTGCCCGCTTGTCTAAACACGACACCGGCATGACTAGACACGCCAATTTGCACAATTTGATGCCATCAGGTAGTTTTACGGCTAATTAACCGGAAAAAACAGGGTCGCTTTTGCACATATCTTATGGGTGAACTTCGAATAGACAAATGGCTATGGGCCGCCAGGTTTTTTAAAACCCGCTCATTGGCACGTAAGGCGGTAGATAGCGGGAAAGTGCAGCTCAATGATGTACGGGTTAAGCCTTCTAAGGCCGTTCAGGCAGGGGATCGTTTACGCGTACTGCGTGGTGCTGATGAATACCAGCTAACGGTGGTGGCGGTAAATCATCGCCGTGGACCGGCAGTGGAAGCACAAAAACTTTACTGCGAAGCAGCGACGGATCGTAAACAGCGCGAGGATCTGGCTGAAGAAAGAAGGCTGCAGTACCACGCCAATCACAGTGGCCCGGTGAGGCGGCCGGATAAACGCCAGCGACGCTTGATCCGGTCTTTTAAAGGCCTGGATTGACGGGTGGCATATCAGGTGGGCATTTATGCCCACGTGCTGGAGTATTCTATTAAACAAAAACCCCTAACTCGCCGGCCTGGGTCCAGTCCGGGAACACAGTAGCAAAATCATCCTGCCCAAATCGCTTGCCCAATAACTCAGCCAGCACGGTGCGATAATCGGTGGTGATATCGAGGTCACCGCTGAAGACCAGCTGGTTGGCAGCCAGTCCCGGCCAGTCCCCATATACTTTTCCACCCAATACACCAGCGCCCATGGTCAGCATAAAGCTGCCGTAGCCGTGGTCGAAACCGGCAGAAGAGTTTTCATAGGCGCGACGTCCGAACTCAGACATGGTTACTACGGTAATGCGGCTCATATCAGTACCCATATCGGTAGCAAATGCATCCAGGGTGTTGCTTAACTCTGCGAGGATATCCGGCAGTACTTCAGGCTCGTTATCATGATGATCCCAGCCATGGATTTCCATGCAGGCGGTGGTCAGGCCCACTTTTGCGCGGATCATCTGGCCCAGTTGGCGGAAACGCTGGCCAAATTCTGTATCCGGATATTCAGCCCCGTTTTCTGTTGGATACTGGGCCGGGTCGGCCTGATGCAGGGCCGACATTGATGTGAGCGCCTTGCTGGCCTCTATATCAAGAAGGCTGTCCTGGTTATACAGGGCAGCCAGGGTGTTCTCGATTACCGGCCCAACGATTTCACCGGCGTTCAGTCCATAATCTTCAATCGAGCGCATGCTGATAGCCGGGTAGTTGCCGGCAAGCGACAGTGGTAAGGAATTAGCCAGACCTAGCGCCCGGAAAACCGGATCATTATTTGCCTGCAGGGACAAATGCCGGTTCAGCCAGCCATCGGCGATGTTTTGTTCAGTGGCAATGCCGCGTTGCATGAAACTCTGGGAGTCAAAGTGGGAATGTGAATCACTGGTCAGTCCGGTTGCCTGGACTACGGCCAGGTCGCCATTTTGGAAACGCTGGTGCAGTTTATCCATGGCCGGGTGCATGGCAAAAAATCCATCCAGATCGAGGCTGGCATCTATTCCACTTCCCGGTTCTTTCAACGCCAGCGTGGGGCGTAGGTCATAGTAATTGCCTTCGCCTACAGGGGCGATGATATTAAGGCCGTCCGCGCCGCCGCCGAGGAAAACACAAACCAGGATATTGTCATCGCCATCCAGGTTATTTGTTGCCCAGCTGAATCCCGGGTTAAGTAACGGAAAGGTACCGGCAATGGCAGATGTTTTTAGAAAAGTCCTACGTTTCATAATCTTCTCCTCAACGCTGCTGGAAGTAGCGGGATCCCAGCAACACCGTTGCTGTAATCCGGGCGTACTCAACCGGGTTGCCGGTGATGGGTTGGTTGGGTTTTTGACCGGCAAACACATTTCGCCTGATGGCTTTGCGTTCCTCTGTACCGAGTTTTCGGTCAATTAATACGATAGCCATGGCCTGAATAATAGTATTGGGTGTATCTGCCCCATCAAGCGCAGCTTCCATGTTTTCATCGGGAACAAACCGGCTGACGTCATTACCGCTGCTCCAGCGGCTGATCATGGCCGCAGTATCGGTCCAGTATGCGGCGGTATCGGGGTAGCCATTAGGGGCATGCCAGTAAAAGGGTATCTGTCCCATCTGCTGCAGCCTGGTAAACATATACCTGAAAGTGTTTTCACCGGGGTCAAAGCCAAGCCGCCGGATTATTGAGGTGAGGAAGTCCAGCGGGCGTTTCATCTTCTGTTCTTTTGCAGCCCAGAAAGCGTCACTGTTAAACAAGGTCCTGAGTAATTCTTTAATCTCGCCGTCGGTATCTAAAAAGACCTGGGTAAGTGCATCAATCAACTCGGCGGGCGGGTTATCACTGACAAAACGGCGTGCCAGCTTGGTGCTGATGAAGCGGGCGGTTGAAGGATGGGAGGCCAGCAAATCCAGCACCTGTTCACCATCTGTTATACCGCCGGTATAGGTTTTCCTGATTTTAGTTCCAAGAACTTCTTTATTACGCCGGTCGTGCAGCGGGAAGTGAAACAGGAATTCGAAATTGAAAGGATTGATGGTCCAGCCGGTAAAGGCGCGGGCTACGGCAACGACATCATCTTCGCTATAACCGCCATCGACACCCAGGGTATGCAGTTCCAGTAATTCACGCGCATAGTTCTCATTGGGTCCGTCTTTGGTGTTTGAATAGTTATCCAGGTACAGCAGCATCGCCGGACTGCGTGCATTGGCAAACAGCAGGTCACGGAATTTACCCAGTACATTCGGGCGAATGGCATCGCGGTCATCGGATGACTTAAATGCAAACAGGGGCGCATCGAGGATGTTCATATTGAAATGATCAGACCAGAACTCGACCATGCGCTCGTACAACTGGGCCGGGCTATAAGCCTGCCGCATCAAGGTAGAAACGATGAATTCTGTGACCACTTTAATTATCAGGTCAACTTCCCCTGCTTTTATGATCTCTTCCGGTGTCAGCGTCAGGGTAGGAAAGTTTTGTGCCAGTGCGGCATCGATGTCGCTGGTGTCAATATTTTCCGGATCCAGCTGCCGTTCAAGCAGGTTCTCCCAGCCCTCGTTCGCCAGTTGCTCCCGCAGTGGCGGGGTGGGGCCGTAACTCATGCGGTTAAGGAAGTGGGTATCATCCGGAAGGGCACCGGTATCAGTTGCTGTCAGGACTTGACCGTTGATGGTGGCCTGCAACTGCTGGTTGAATTTATCCTGTAGCGCCCGGGTTTTAGTACTAGCAGGAATTGAATTGCCGCTGGTAAAGATTGAGGAAATTATTTGCCTGGCCTGGTCTTCAATACTCTGGCCTGCAGCGGGAGCCTGGTCTGACAGGCGTGCCTGGTTTAATCGGTGGTTTAGATCCATGGTGGTTTTCCTGCAAAAAGGTACGCCACCACTTTATGCCTTGAACCGGTAAAGGTAAAGGCGGAAAGTGTAAAGCTGGGTAAATGTCCGTATCAACGGTAGTAGACAGCTTATACAGCAGTTGTTTGACTCAGTTTTTCAGGGTATCAAGCAACTGGTAGAGCAGGTCCTGTGCCTGCCGCGGGGTCAGTTCATCGGGGTTGCTGCCGATCAGCAAATCCAGTGCTTCCCGTTCCGCGGGGCTGGTTTCGCCGGTGCTTGCAAGCAGTTCAGGCTGTATATCAAGCGGCGCATCAAACAGGCCGGGCTGAATGGCATCTTGTGGAACCGCTGTTTTTTCCAGCTGGCGGAGGATCTTTTTAGCCTGTGCCAGTACCGAGGCAGGCACCCCTGCCAGTGCGGCAACCTGGAGTCCGTAACTCTGGCTGGCAGGGCCATCGCGCAGGCTGTGCAGGAAGATGATCTTATCTTTGTGTTCCACCGCATCAAGATGTACATTAACCACCCCTTCAACTTCATCTGCCAGCCGTGTTAATTCAAAGTAGTGGGTAGCAAACAGGCTCATCGAACGTGAACGCGAGGCCAGGTGCAGGGCAGTGGCCCAGGCCAGCGAGAGGCCATCGTAGGTGCTGGTGCCACGACCGACTTCATCCATCAGTACCAGTGACTGGGGAGTGGCATTATTAAGGATATTGGCGGTCTCCACCATCTCGACCATAAAAGTAGACTGGCCGCGGGTGAGGTCATCACCGGCACCGATGCGGGTAAAGATGCGGTCCAGCGGCCCAAAGCGCGCACTTTGTGCCGGTACCCAGGCGCCGCTGTGGGCAAGCAGGGCGATTAATGCGGTCTGACGCATATAAGTCGATTTACCGCCCATGTTGGGGCCGGTAATAATCAGCATGCGCCGCTGCCGGCTGAGTACGGAGTCGTTGGCAATGAAGGCAGCTTCCTGCACCTGCTCAACCACCGGGTGGCGGCCGGCAATGATTTCCATACCTTCAACGCTACTGAACTCCGGGCTGGAGCAGTTCAGGGCGATAGCCCTTTCTGCCAGTGCAGCAATTACATCCAGCTGTGCCAGGCCGGCAGCACGCTGGTTCAATTCAGTATGACCTTCCTGCAATTGCTGGATAAGCTGTTCGTAGCAGTACTTTTCCCTGGTCAGTGCACGTTCGCGCGCCGACAGGACTTTTTCTTCAAACTGTTTGAGCTCTTCGGTGATATAACGCTCGGCAGCCTTCAGGGTTTGCCGGCGGGTGTAATGGGTGGGTACCTTGTCGTGGTGCAGGCGACTGATCTCAATATAGTAACCGTGCACCCGGTTGTAGCCGACCTTCAGGGTATTGATGCCGCTCTGTTCGCGTTCGCGGGTTTCAAGGTCGAGCAGGAACTGATTGGCGTTTTCGCTTAAGTGGCGTAGTTCATCCAGCTCCGGGTCGTAAGCCTCGGCAATCACACCGCCATCGCGGGCCAGTACCGGAGGTGACTCGACAATGGCCTTTTCCAGCAGTTGGCATATTTCCGGCAATTCGGCAATTTCCGTACGTACAGCATCCAGCCAGGGCTGTTGCTGATCTTCCAGCAGGCTTAACAGTACGGGTAGTTTCTGCAGGGCAGAGCGCAAGGTTGTGAGGTCCCGCGGACGCGCACTGCCGAGGGCAATGCGGGCAACAATACGTTCGATATCACCTATACCCTTGAGCTGTTCGCGGATGGGTTCATAGGTGGCACCCTCAATCATGCTACCAATGGCCTGGTGCCGCTGGCGCAAGGTTTGATGATCGCGCAGCGGTGAATTCAGGCGCTGGCGCAAAAGGCGTGAGCCCATCGGGGTAATGCAGCGGTCCATCAGTCCCAGCAGGGTGTGTTCGTGCCGGCCGCCGGGGTTATATTCGATTTCCAGATTACGACGGGTGGCGGCATCGAGGGTTAAGTAGCCATCCGCCTGTTCCAGTTTTAAAGTATTGATCTGTGCCAATGAGTCCTGGCAGGTTTCCTGGACAAACTGCAGCAGCGCACCCGCAGCGGTTAGTGAGGGCTCGGTGCTTTCGATGCCGAAACCTTCAAGGTCGCGGGTACCAAAATGCCGCAGCAATAGGTCAACAGCGGCCTGCAGGTCAAAATGCCAGGGTGGGCGTTGGCGGATACTGACTTTTGCCGTGCCGCGGTTGCTTAACAGTTCATGTAAATCAGCCGGTAGTTCTTCGTTCAACAGCAATTCAATCACTTGCAGGCGTTCGAGTTCGGCTTCGAGGGCGGCCAGGTCTTCACAGTAGCGCATGCTGAACTGGCCGGTGCTGATTTCCATCCATGCCAGTGCCCAGCCGTCTTCCTTGCCAAGCTGTTGTGCTGCGGCAAGGATATTATCGCGCTTGTCCGGCAG
>JADFVZ010000078.1 GCA_015222805.1 Pseudomonadota bacterium | reverse complement strand
TGATTAAATAAGGTTAATAACATGGCTTTCTGCGCATGCAAACGGTTTTCGGCTTCATCAATAGCAGCGCAGTAATCGGCATCCATAACTGCATCCGTGGCTTTGATATTCCGGCGCAACGGCAGGCAGTGGCTGAATACCGCATTATTGGTCAACGCCATCTTTTCTTCATCAACCATGAAATGGCGGTAATTTTTTCGCAACTCCCATTCCATCTCCGGCTTGCCGTAATAAGGTAAAGCACCCCAGCTCTTGGCATAAACCACATCGGCACCGTTATAGGCTGATTCAATATCATGGCTGATCTGGAAGCTACCGCCATGATCCAGGGCATTTTGTTCTGCTGCAGCAATATATTGGGGATCGAGGATGTAGGCCGGTTCAGGACACAACAAGGTAACATCCATGCCAAATTTA
Organism: Pseudomonadota bacterium; assembly: GCA_015222805.1. GTDB lineage: Bacteria > Pseudomonadota > Gammaproteobacteria > Xanthomonadales > SZUA-36 > SZUA-51. Next base: position 8,711 of record JADFVZ010000078.1, on the reverse strand, counting down.
GTGGCAATCAGGGCGGCGGAGTTTGCTACTGCCGTGTTTAATGGCCGCGGATGCCAGGTCCAGGTCAGCACAAACTTTTTATTTTGCACCTCACCAATACGCTCATACAGGGTTTGCATCAATGCCAGCTCCTGGCAGGGATGGACGATGGTTTCCATATTCACTACCGGCACACTGGAGTATTTTGCCAATGATTTGATCACCGGGTCGGTACGGTCAGTATCCCAGTCCTGGAATCCGGGAAAACAACGCAGGCCGATCATATCGCAATAACGGGAAAGTACGCCGGCTACTTCGGCAATGTGTTCCTCGGCATCGCTATCCATCACGGTCCCCGGATTAAATTCAATGCCCCAGGCATCCTTACCCGGCTGCAGGACAATCGCCACCCCGCCCAACTGCTGCATGCCCAACTCAAAGGATGTGCGGGTACGCATTGAAGGGTTGAGGAAAAGCAGGGCGATGGACTTACCCTCAAGACCACTTTGCCAGGGTTTTTGTTTCAGCTCAGTGGCGAGCGCAAGCATGTCCTTGAGCTCCTGTTGGGTCCAGTCCTGGGTGTTGATAAAGTGCCTGATTTTAGTGTTTTCCATTTTTTTCCTGAGAGCTAATAACTCTTTTTTGTCATTTTAAAAAACTGCACCCAGTGACTGATTAGACAGTGCTTCTGGATTCCCGACCCCCGCCTTCGTGGGGGCAGGCTCCGCGGGAATGACGTTAAAAGAATTGTTTTATTTTCTCATACTCCTGTTATTTACATATAAAAAAACCCGACGCTGGGTCGGGTTTTTAAGAATTTGCCACATTTTTGAGCACAAACAATTCAACCGACCGGAGATAAACCTCCTCGGCGTCGTAAAATTATGTCAGTATTATGGCTGATAATCATCATGCCTTAACTTTAACGGCAGTCTCGAATAAAGGCAAGTACCTTTTCATCTTCATCAGGCAACATCTGCATCGTGCAACTTCATCTTACTGCTACCCATTGTCGCGGGAACATTCCTTTCAGGTTCATTCCACTTCATCAGCACCCGAACCAGGGCCGGCAACACCACAATCGCACCAACCATGTTTGCCAGGAAAATAAAGGCTAGCAATATACCCATATCCGCCTGGAACTGCAGGGCAGAGAATAACCAGGTTGTTACCCCGGTTGCCAGGGTAAAGCCGGTAAATATCACCGCCCTGCCCGTCAGTTTAAGGGTGCGGAAATAGGCCTCGTTCAGGGAGAAGCCTTCTTCCAGCAAATCATGCATACGACTATAGATGTAAATACCATAATCCACACCAATACCCACACCAAGGGCTACAACCGGCAGGGTATTGACTTTCAGACCAATTCCATAGGTAGCCATCAGGGCTTCTGCGAGGAACGATACTACCACCAGTGGTACAACAACACTGATAGTACCAAGGACCGAACGGAAGGTAATCAGGCAGAGAATAATGATCGCCCCAAATACCAGCATCAGCATCGGCACTTTTGCCGCCTCAACATCTTCATTGGTAGCCGCCATTACACCCACATTACCGGTAGCAAGACGGAAAGCCAGGTGGTCACCGGGTTCACCAGTATCCGTGGCTTCATCAAAGCCATCAGCCGTCAGGCTCTTAACCGAATAATCGATATCCCCAATACTGAGCTCCTCACGCAGTTCTTTGACCCGTTCGATCACGGCATTGATGGTGGTGGCTTTATGATCTGAGGTGAACACCATAATTGGCATGGCGTCACAGACATCATTAAATAGACCCGTATCGGTTTCCAGGTTACCTACAGCCTGGCGTAGCACATAAGTATCTCGTGGCAAAATCCGCCATTTGGCATTGCCTTCATTCCAGCCGGCATTGATGACCTTGACCACTTTAGGCAAGGTGATAACCTTCTGCACACCGGGTACGTTCTCCAGTTGCCAGGCAAATTCATCGATGTTGCTCATCACCTTATAACTTTCAGTACAGGAACCTTCGTATTTGGCTGAAGCAATAATGGTCAGCACATCAACACCCAGGGAGAATTTCTCTGAGATCAGGATGGCATCCTGGTTATAGCGGGCTTCAGGTCGCAGTTCCGGCACACCCACCTCAGAATCCCCGATTTTCAAATGCTCTGCTTTCATTATGCCGAACACAAGGAACACCACACTAAGAATAACTACCGTCAGTGCCCGCTTTGGCATGGTAAATTTCGCCAGGAAAGACCATAGCTGTGATACATGCTGTGCCTTGTCGAGCAATTTCTGCCGGTATTTCTCCGGATTGCGCATCTTCACAAAGGACAGCAATAAGGGCAGCAGGATTAAATTGGTAAAGATAATCACACCCACACCGATACTGGCGGTAATCGCCAATTCCTGGATAATCCGGATATTAATAAACATTATCGTCAGGAAGCCGATTACATCACTGACCAGGGCGATAATGCCGGGAGCCAGTAATTTGTTAATCGCCTGGCGGGAGGCATGCGGTGATGATCGCCTGGGGATATGATCCAGCGAGGTAATACCCTCAGCTGCCCAGGCATCTGCGGTTTTCCCGGCGAATTCTTTTTCCACTATCCAGGCGGATATTTTTTGCACCCCATGGCTAACCCCGATTGCGAATATAAGAAACGGGGTCAGTATATTCATCGGATCCAGGCTGAAATTCAGCAAACTCAGGGCGCCCAGCTGCCAAATCACCGCTACCAGCGAACATACCAGGGGTAATACGGTGAGCCAGACTGAACCGGAATACAGATACAGGAGGAAGGCGGTTATAAAAAACGCCACCACAAAGAACCAGAATACTGATTGGGCACCATCTGAAATATCACCAACAATCTTTGCAAAACCGATAATATGTACAGTGAAGTCTTCACCCTCATACTGGCTACGTATATCTTCCAGTTGGCGAGCCACTTCCCGGTAGTCTAGCTTTTCACCGGTTTTGGGGTCTTCTTCCAGCAGGTTTGCCCAGACCATTGCGCCGGCGAAATCACTGGAAACCAGTCGACCGATTTCGCCTGACTTAACAATATTGGAACGAACCCTGTCAAACATCTCCGGGCTGGGTGAAAAGTCGGATGGAATTACGTTACCGCCAGCAAAGCCATCTTCCACAATTTCCACAAAGCGAACATTCGGTGTGAAGATTGAACGCACGCTGGCCCGGTCAACACCGGGAATAAAAAACACCTGGTCACTGATATCCTCAAATGCCTTGAAGTAACCCGGAGTAAACATGTCGCCATCACGGGCAACCAGGGCAACTAATACCCTGTTGGCGCCGCCAAACTCCGTCTCGTACTTGAGAAAAGTTTGCATGTATTCATGCTCAAGCGGCAGCTGCTTTTTAAACCCGGTTTCTATTTTCAGGTTCGACATAGCAAATGCCAGGGCGATAGTCAGTGCAAAGAAAAGAACAATAATAAAATAGCGAGCATTAATTAATGCCGTGGCAAATTTGTGCAGCAATGTTTGACTGGATTTATCGGTCATTGGCCTTCCCCTGCCTGTTTAGCTTCCGGAGCATAGATGGAAACACCTTCGGTGCTGGTTAATAATCCCCGCCTGCGACCGGCAGTGGCTATCGCGGTATAATCTATGCCGCTTTCCAGCACTTCTGATTGCAATTTAAGACTACTTTTAGGCCCTTCAACCAATACACCATTGGCACCAACAAGAACTATAGATTGACGGCCAAGGGTGCCACCCAGCAGAGAAGATTCAGTGTTAGTTTCAACAACTTCCCAGTTGGAACCGAAATCACAACTCCTAAAAGCATGTCCCCGCAGACCAAATGCCAACACACAGTCATCGCTAACCAGCAGGGCACCGAACATAGAACCCTCGTAGGGTAAATGAATTGCCTGCCATTGTTTACCGTTGTCATTGCTGCGGAAACCATAGCCACGCTCACCAACAATCAACAGGCGCTGGTTGGACATCACCACCATGGCATTAAGGTGACATTCCAGGGTTTCATAACAACCCAGGTCCTCAAACGCTGCCGCATAGTCATTTTCATCAGTGGCCGCATCTTCATCATCACCTGAAAACTGTGGCTCGATAGTAATTGAGTTCAAGTCCAGGTAGTCCCATGCCTTGCCGCCATCTGTGGTCTCAAGTAACTGGCCATAGGCACCCATGGCAAAACCATGGTTTTTATCAATGAATACTATATCCATGATCGCATCTGCTTCTATATCCTGGAATTGAAGCTCCCAGGTGTCACCGCCGTCCGTGCTCTGCAAAATAGTTGCTTCATGACCGGCAGCCCAAAGCATGCCCTGCAAACTAAAAACACTGGTTAATGTGGATTTAGTGGGTACGCTGCTTGCCTGTTTCCAACTTTCTCCATCTGCAGTCACCAGGATATGTCCACGCTCACCCACAGCTACCCAACCATTAGCCGTAGCACTGATATCCAGTAGTAGCGACTTTTCAGCAAGGGGTTTTTGTTCAGCGAACTCCGGTTCCTGCGCCATACCAACAACTGAAACCAGGATAAGAAACGGCGTAAGAATCCACACCGCAAGAGAGTTTGAAATAGAGTACCTGATCATACAATAGCCACTCGAAAAAGATTAATGCAAAGGATAGAGAAACGAAAGGCCAGTTTACTGGCCTTTCGTTGTTGTTGCTTAATTAACGCCTGCCGCGTTTGCGTAGTGAGGAAGGCGTGAACTGTCCCGGTGTTAACTTCATATTAAAGTCATAAACCGGACTCATATTATCCAGGCCAGTAGCTACATAACGACCCGACTGCAGATCCATATGTGATTCAACTGTCGACCAGAAAGTTGGTACATCGTAATAATTAATTGAATGCCCTTCTGACACTCTCCACATTTCACCGCGCTTGTCATAATGATCAACCAACAGTATCTGGTAAGAATCTTCATCCAGGTAGAATGTGCGCTTCGGATTGATATGGCGCATACCTTCTTTAAGGTTTGCTTCAACAATCCACATACGATGCAATTCATAGCGCATTAGTGCAGGATTCAGATGCCCGGGCATCACAAATTCATCGTAAGTTACGCCTTCAGCATGGGCCCCATAAGAATTGTATGGGACATACATTTCTTTTTTGCCGACTATTGTCCAGTCATAACGGTCCATTGCACCGTTAAACATATCGGTCATATCATTGGTCCGCAAACCATCAGATGCTGTTCCCGGATTATCGTAGGCTACGTTGGGGGCACGACGAACACGGCGTTGCCCGGGGTTATAAATCCAGGCCTGGCGCTGCTGGGCGATTTGATCGAGGGTTTCATGTACCAACAATACATTACCGGCAAGACGAGCTGGTGATTCAACAACCTGATAGAAATAGATCAGCATATTGTCAATATCAGCGATGGTCAGACCTTCCTGATAATACAGGCCTAGCAGGTCTTCACGCAGCACAACTACAGAATATTTTCCACTCGCAGTTGGTGCCACCTGGTTGTTATAACGTCGGGCACCGCCACCCTTGAACTTCATCTTATGGTTCCACATCAGTTCCTGTGCACTTTCCGGGAACGGGAACGGTAAGCCTTCAGCAACATCAGCCACACCTTCGCCACCATTGGTTAATTTGCCGGTGGCTCCATTTTTAATGGTCATTTCATAAGTGCGTTCCGGAAATGAAGCAGAACGTCGGGTTTTATAAACATCCATATAATAGGTTTCAGGGTAGCGTTCAAAAATAGCGATTTGACCCGCACCAAGCTGATCCGCGTACTCCTGGTAATTAGTAGCATCAATTCGAAATAACGGCTTGTCGTCAGGGAAAGGGTTCTGGTGATGATCGCCCACCTTGTAGCCAGCAGGTGGCTCAGTAATTCCACCAGTCCAGGCTGGAATTGTACCCTCCTCGTTACCTGCCCGTTCTGCACCAAACGGCGTCAGGTCTTCACTCAGGCGATGGACCTCATCAGGCTTGCCTTCTGCCCAGGCCTGCCCAGCGATCAAGCTCACACCAAGGCTCGCTATCATTATGAGTTTTCTTGTATTCAACATGTTTCTGATCTCCAATTAAAACGAGTAGCGAATGTTTGCAGCTATAAAATCACGGTCATGGAGGATGTTATGTCGTCCCCCCCCGAATAAAAACGTGTAGCTGAGGTCAGCAGACCACTGATTTAGATAAGTAGCGGCAAGCCCTAATGTTGCTGTTTTGCGACCCTCAACAAAGTTGCCACCCGGACCCGGGGCATAGCCTTCAACATCATGTGCCCAGGCTACCCTTGGAGACAGTGTAAAAGCGCTGCCAAAGGCATTGTTGTAATCAATCCGGGTAATCAGGCGATAACCCGCACTGAAATCCGTGGCAAAACCTTTGGTTGCTGTCAACGGGTTACGCAGGCTACCGTTAAGCTGGTCTGCCCCGCCACCGGTATCAGAACCGGAACCCGCAAAGCGCAATTGGCTTTCAGGTGGTAGCTCGGGTACATAGGTTGCGCCGAACTCACCTAACACTATCCATTCGTTCGCACCAAACGGGTTATTCGGGCCAAAGGCCTTGGTCAGGGTGAACTGCATCTGATGCATACCCAGTTCTTCATAACCCTTAATGAAATCACCCGCCTGAGAATCTCCCAACTGGCTGTAGAAGCGGTTAGCCGATTGTGGAATTAATGCATTTAAAGGACTTAAATGGGAGAAAATGATTTCTACCGGGTCAATCTGCATTGGCTGATCGGGCCGGTAACTCCACTCGCCCTGCAGGGCCCAGGTACCGACTGTGGTATTGAAGCTCACCCCGAACATATCGATGTCTTCCGGATATTCAACAACGTAATTACCACTGACAGCAGAGGAGTTTCTAACTGCAATGGCAGACACATAAGGTAGGCGGCTGTGATATTTCAAATAATAAAACCCGAATTCTGTCTGGTGCAAGTTTTCTGCATACCAGCGAAAGGCCAGCCCGTACTGGCCGCTGTCTTTGGCAAAATTATCCGGCGCTCTCAATACGTTAGTGGTGGGAATATCCGGCAGCAAGCCAAAACCCAGCACCAGGCCATTTCCGCCCGGTGTTGCAACATCGTTGCCGGAGAAATATGCACCGGCAGGGTCCGGGTCGGTTTGTTCAAATTCGAACATATACAGCGCTTCGACTGTGAGAGTGTCTGTCAAGCTCATAGAGCCCCAGATCATATCAACCGGCAGGAACGCCTCTTTCAACTCGGCACCGGCCAGGCGCAGGGCTGAAACATCAATTGGGTTAATTACATTAATACCACCCTGGATAAAGGTACTTTCACCCCAGCTGACGACCTGGCGGCCTAAACGAACTGTGGCAGAGTTATCCCCGATATCCCAGTTGCCATAAATATAGGCATCCAGCATACGCAAGCGTGAACCGACGAAATCCTGTGCTGTTTCGCTAAGTTTGGGATTGCCTTCGTTCTCGAAATCGTAGAAATAAGTAGCACGGAAAAAACCACCGTAGTTTTCGCCGTAATGAATATCTAGTTCCGTGGTAATTTTGACCACATTGGTAATCAAATCGTGCTTATCATAGTTCAGGTTGCCGTCATCTGCATTGGCAGAATAACGACCGGTCGCATCCTCCTGTGCCGCAGGTGGAAAGGCTGAAATAAACGGATTGAAGTGGGATTTGGCGACATTGTCATCATCACGCTTTTCCATCCGCATTGAAGCACCGTAGCTGAGGAAGTTATCAAAACTGCCCCACCATTTTCCACTCTCACTGCTGAACTCAAAAGCCTGTGCAGATGTTGCCATCATCACAGAGCCCGCCAGGCCAGCCAGGATTGCGCGGCGTAAATATTTTGTCTTATTCGGTTTCATCTTGCTTTCCCCAGTTTCGGTGCAAGTTGCATTGTCATTTATTTGATTAATTATCTGCATGATTTACTCCCTACTCCTGCACGATCACAGTAGGATCATTAACCACTACCGCGGTACCGCCGGAAACTATCATACTGGCCATTTCACCCTGCATTTCTACAGTTGCCGATGGAGAGTCCGTTGGACTGAGTAACGAGCCATGTGATGCCGGTGGAACAAAGCGGACCACACCACGAATGCCAACGGCATCCTGAGTTGTGCCAGTGATGGTAGTCAAGCCCATTGCTCTAATTAATGGTTCAGTACCGGAAAGCGGTGCCCCGGGAACAGAATTTGGAATCACCGAATCATTGATTACTTCATGTAACAAGATGGTGTTGAAGCCTGCTGAAACAGCCGCCCAGTTGATTGGGTCAGATGAATCAAGAATTGTCTGGGCCGCTACCACATATGCCGCGAAGTCAGCCGTACCTGGCTCAAGCCCGGCAGCTGCAAGACCCGCTCGTATGCGTGGACCAAATGTTTCCGAACCGAGCAACAAATTGATAATGCCGCCGCCTGGTACCGAAATAACCGCATTGCTTACCAGGTCTTCAACCCCGAGGAAGGGTGTGCCTACCATCGAACCCAGGCTCTGGCCAACAAAATGCATATTGCCGCCATCCAGATCAGGTATTGCATCACCATCAACAGACAATCCGCCAAATACGGTATGTGCCAGCACAGTCAGGTCAATTGAGGCCTGACGGGTATTATCCCGGGATGTTAGCAAACTGGTCAGGTTAATAGAATGTGTACCGGATGGATCAGCAATCCCATCAGGGCCCGGCGCTCCTGTAGCATTGTCAATATAATCGACATCGAATGTGCGCTCATTGGCCACCGGCGCGAATGGCGTGTTGCCAATATAGAAAGGCG
>JADFVZ010000077.1 GCA_015222805.1 Pseudomonadota bacterium | reverse complement strand
TTTCTTGATGGTATTCCCATGCTGGTTATTTCCGGCGGTATCCATACAGAAAATGGTAAAACCTATCAGCTGCATGAAATGGACCAGCATGCCCTGCTGGCTCCCATCACCAAAAAGACCTTCAAGTTTTTATCCCACGAGGAAATTGTGCCTGGCATATTTGAAGCTTACCGGATTGCTTATGCGGGTGAACCTGGTCCGGTATTTGTCGAAGTGCCGGTTAACCTGCAGCTGTTTCCCGGTGAGGTTGCTGAGTTGCCGGTGTTCGAGGCTGTTACGGATGTAGCTGAAATTGACCCGCAGGCTATTCAAACGGCTGCAGAAGCGTTGTACAAAGCCGATAACCCGGGCTTGTTTGTCGGCTGGGGTGCCGTTGATGCGAGCAAAGAAACCATCAAGATTGCTGAATTCCTTAATGCACCGGTGGCCACAACCCTGCAGGGTTTAAGCGCCTTCCCGGCAAAACATCCGTTGCACACCGGCATGAGCTTTGGTCATGCGGCGGTACCAGCGGCTGAAAATGCCTTTAAACAATGTGACTGCATGCTCGCGGTTGCCACTCGTTTCAGTGAAATAGCTACAGCCAGCTATGGAGTAAATCCACCGGAAAACCTGGTCCATGTGGACATCAACCCCAAAGTATTCAACGCCAATTATCCGGCGTCGGTCACCATCGAGGGTGATTCAAGCGCCGTATTGAAAGCCCTGTATAAAGCCTTGCAGGCCATGGGCGAACCTAAATCAAATAACGCCGGACTGGCGGCAACCATCAAAATTGATAAACAGGCCTATCTTGAGGAGTGGTACAAGCATGACAGCAAAGGCAGGGTAAATCCCGCCAGGTTCTTTACTGAGCTGCACAAACAACTGGATGATGATGCCATCGTCGTCGCTGATGATGGCAACCACACTTTTTTAACCGCAGAACTGATGCCGATACATGCCGCCCGCGGTTTTATTTCGCCGACAGATTTTAATTGCATGGGGTATTGTGCACCTGCAGTCACCGCAGCCAGGCTGGTTAATCCGGATAAACAGGTTGTTGGCATCATCGGTGATGGTGCATTTTTAATGACCTGCATGGAAACATTAACTGCTTCAGCAAACGGGATAGGCGGTATATATTTTGTATTTAGCGATGGTGAGCTATCGCAGATATCCCAGGCCCAGGAAATTCCCTATAACCGTAAAACCTGCACGGTGTTGCCTAAGATGAAAATCAAGGGCATTGCCGAGGCCACTGGCTGTGAGTTTATCAGCATAGCGGATGATGCTGTACTGGAGGTATCCATACGCCAGGCCATCGCATATGCTGCGGGGAACAAACCGGTGATTGTTGATGTCAAAATCGACTATTCCAAACGCACTCGTTTTACCAAAGGCATTGTGAAAAGCAATTTAGGGCGTTTTTCCAGCTCCAACAAGGCCCGGTTTATCGGTCGTGCACTGCTCAGGAAGGTAACAGGCTAGCAGTTTCCTTTATAATGCAGTTTGAAATTTTTAGATGCCGACAGGACTTTGTTGTCGGCCTCACTTATGGATAATAATGAACACACAAGATAAAAAACCACCCCTGCTTTTTTCCACCACCTTCATGTTTGCCGCCACCGCGCTGGTTTCATTGATAGTGGTGCCCTGGTATGGCTTTACACACGGTTATTCGGCCGCGGCCTGGGGCTTGTTTGCGCTGTTCTGGCTGCTTAACGGTTTGTCGATAACCGCCGGTTACCATCGGCTGTGGGCACACAGCACCTATAAGGCCCATCCGGCATTAAGCTGGTTTTTGGCTATCTGGGGTGCACAGACCCTGCAGAACAGCATCCTGGTGTGGAGCGCACAGCATCGTAATCATCATAAATATGTGGATCAGAATGATAAAGACCCCTATTCAGCAGGCAAGGGGCTGTGGTATTCACATATAGGCTGGATGCTACGGGATTATCCTTCCGGTGAAACAGATTTCAATAATGTCCCGGACCTCAAGCGCGACCCGATAGTCATGTGGCAGCACCGCTGGTATTGGCCTTTAACTGCATTTATGAATATTGGGGCTCCCATGCTACTGGGCTGGGCATTGGGTGAATTTTGGGGGATTGTTCTTCTCGCTGGCGTGTTGCGCCTGTTTGTTGCCCACCACCTGACCTTCTTTATTAATTCCCTCGCGCATTTTTGGGGCAAGCAGACCTATACCGAAAAAAACAGTGCGCGGGATAACTGGATGCTGGCATTGTTAACCTGGGGCGAGGGTTATCACAACTTCCATCATTTATTCCAGAGTGATTACCGCAATGGCATTCGTTGGTGGCAGTATGACCTGACTAAATGGTTTATTAATATCTGCAGGGTCACCGGACTGGCTTCCGGTCTGCGGCGGGTACCAAAATTCCGTATTTTGCGAGCACGCCTGACGATGGAGTTTATTCGGGCACAACGCAAGGTTGAGGATTCTCCACTGGATCAAAACTGGAAAACCCTGATAGAGCAAGAATACTTACAGTTTAAAAGCACCATCCAGGAATGGCAGGAACTGCAGGCAGAGCGTGCCAATGAAGTCAGCGAAAAATTGATCAGCCGTTGGCAGAAAACGGCATTCCATACCCATGTGAAAGAATTGGAATACCGCCTGAAAATGCAGCGCCGTAGGTTGGCGCTGATCAGCGTGAGTTTGGTGAAGTAATTCACCCATGAGTGATCAGCAAAACAATCCGCTGCATGGAATCACCCTTGAGCAGGTCTTAAATAGCCTGGTTGAGGAATATGGCTGGGACGGGCTGGGCAGGCGAATTGATATTCGTTGTTTTAATAACGATCCGTCGATAAAATCCAGTCTTAAGTTTTTACGCAAAACCCCATGGGCCAGAAGCAAAGTCGAAAGTTTGTTTCTGTCTATGTCTATGTAATTTTAACCGGACCATGTCCACAAAAAAGAGAAGTAGATTAATATGAAATTAAGGTATACATTCAGTGTTATTGGCCTGCTGTTGATGTCACAAAATACGTTTGCAGATGAAGGTAAACAGTTATTTGATAGCTATTGCGCTGCCTGCCACGGATTAACTGGCGGCATGGATATGGACAAGCGCGTTGCCCCACCCGTAGCTGCTATCCGTGTTCACTATATTGGTCCGCATGCGGAAAAGGATGATTTTATTGCTGCCGTAGCCGACTGGGTTGCCGCACCAGATGCAACTAAAACCCTGATGCGTGGCGCTATCAACAGGTTTAAACTAATGCCGCCCCTGCCGTTTCCGAGGGAAGAAGTAGAAAAGATAGCGGCTTATATTTATGCTGGCGATCTTGAGAAACCGGAAGGTTTTGATGAACATGTCCAGGAACGTCATGGAAAGGGTGGCATGCAAGGCAATATGCAAGGCAATTAAGAGGAAGCAATTATGAAATCAGCCAATAAATTCATCACTATTCCCCAGGCGATATTATTAGCATTTGCTGTAACCAGTCTGGCTGCTTCAGAAAAAGCACCCAACTGGGCATATGAAGGTGCAACTGGTCCGCAGAATTGGGGTGAGCTTTCAGCTGATTTCAATTTATGCCGGCAGGGGCGAAACCAGTCGCCAATCAATATCCAGAAAACGATAGATGCAGAATTACCGGAGCTGGTATTTGAGTATTACTCGAGCCCGCTGCGGCAAATCAATAACGGCCATACCATCCAGCAAAATATTGAACCGGGCAGCACCCTCAAGATACCTTCTCGCGATGGCAGCTATGAGCTTAAGCAGTTTCACTTCCACAGCCCCAGCGAGCATACAATTAATGGTAAATTCTATCCCATGGAAGTTCATTTCGTACACGCTAACGCTGAAGGTGCGCTGGCAGTAGTTGGGGTGATGTTCGAAGAAGGCAATGAAAATTCTGAATTAAGCAAGTTGTGGTCCTTTATGCCGAAAAATGCCGGCGATACCAGTGAGCAGGCTATAGGTATTGAAGAAACCAATCTGCTGCCACCAACCCGGGAATATTATTACTACAGCGGATCGTTAACCACGCCACCTTGTTCGGAAGGTGTCAGCTGGGTTGTGTTAAAAACACCCGTACAAGCATCTGCAGCACAAATCAGCCAGTTTAAAGAACGTATGGGCCAGGCAACCAATCGCCCAGTTCAAGCACATAACGCCAGGATAATTCTTAATTAAGCTTTGCAGCAGGGGCTGAGTTTACCAAAGCAGCAAAACAAACCTGGGTTTATAAGCATCGCCACCTCAAAAGAGGTGGTGATGACTGCCGTAAAAATTTCAATTTTAGTGGGTACAATACTGGCCCTGATTAACCAGGGCGATACAATATTGCAGATGTCACTCAGTAAACAAAATGTGGCGCAAATTGGTTTAACTTACCTGGTGCCCTATTGTGTTTCTACCTATTCATCTGTCAGGGCTATTCAACATCATTCAATCTGAGTTTTTTCGACCATCCCGCTCAGAAACAAACTGTTGATATACAGGCGCATGGAGCCTTTGAAGTAACCCCGGAAGTTGGGGTTATTGGCAAAGCGCACTACCAGGCCATCACCCTGGCGGTCAGCAATAACAGCAGGCTGTGCACTGATTTCCTGTTGCTGTACTGATCCCATGTAACCGGACACCAGTGGCTTTTTACTGAACCAGGCAACCGTGCTGTAGGGCGTTTTGGCTGCCTCCAGCAAAGTGGTACCGTTGCGCATCATAGCCAGACGTTCGCGTGGGTAGCCGAAGCTGAGCGGATGGCTCAGGTCGAGCAGGGTTTCTACAATCGCACCGCCGACAATTTGCTCGGCATGATCGTTTTCAAAATCGGCATAAGTACGGCGTTTGACGGTTTCATTTTCCGGGGGTTTTTCATTCTCAGTTATAACAGTTTCCTCGGCGAAGAGTTTACTGCTCCAGCTGGCTGCGCGACGGGCAGCTACCAGCACACCACCGGCTTTAACCCAGGCGGTAATTTTTTCCTCTAGTTTTTCATTCTCAGGATATTTACCATCAACCATTAGCAGGTGGCTGTAATTTACCAGCTCGATTTTTTCCAGTTGACGGGCATTGACCCTTACCGGCGCCAGCCCGATGCTGTTATCCAGCAGGTGCCAGACTTCACCGGCGGCATAGCCGCTGACTCCTTCGCCTATCCACAGTAACGGTCGTGGTAGTTCAATGAGTTTATGTGCACCGGAACCCAGGTCTACACCGGTTGCGGCATAACCTTTGTCGATAACGGTCATGGACAGGGGTGTCAATTTCTGGATGTTAGCCAGCAGTTTGAATAATTCTTGTCGCTGATTTGTATCCAGTTGATGCAAGTTTATGATCAGGTCGCCTGTAGACACCAGTCTGTCATCTGCCGATATCTGGAAAGGCTTGCCGGCACTGCGTACCCGGTATCCAGCGTTTAACAGCCGGGTCAGGACTTTCGGTGCATTCTGGTCCGACCAGGTAAGTATGAGGGCCAGTGCATGTTCCAGCGAGGGAACAGAATTGACAATTTCTTCAGCTGTTGTGTTTGTTTTCGGGGCACGGAAAACTTTCTCCCAGGGCAGGTTAAAGGCTTCCGGCAGGGTCCAGGCTGAAACATCATAGAAGGTGTTGTCGTTAAAGCTGGTACGCACATCCAGCAGGGCCATCAACAGGCCGGCATTGGCCTGTTCAACTGGCAGGAACCAGCTGTGCCCGGCAGGATATTTGATTTTTCCGATGGTTATGGATTCAGCTAGTGGTAATGCTGTAATTTGATGGCCGGCGAGGATATCCAGAAAGTCCTGCATCCTGGCAGCATCGCCATCATCGGCAATCACCCAGCCGCTTTGTGTGACCTGTTTGGCCTGCCGTTGCATCCTTGCGTTAAAATCGTGCTGATAATTTTTCAGCTTGTCCCGTATGGCCCAGCTGCCGCGCAGGGTAGACAGCGAAGTGGTCAGGTGGTTGGCGATGCCATCAGCAAAGGTACGTTGACCAAATTGGGTTTCTGCCAGGTGACCACGGGCGGTAGGTTGTTCAAAGAGAATACCGATACTGCCGTTGATATCGGGATAGGTGGAGCCTTTTCCGTAATAAAAATCATCGAAACTTTCCCGAGTGAAGTAAAGCTTGCCGGCCTGATCCAGTGCGGCTGCATGGAAGCTGCCAAGCTCTCTGGTTAATTCGAAGTTCTCCCCGGGTGTCAGCGGGTTCTGGCGACTGGGAACACCGGGCTGGAAAAAATATTGGGCTTCGCGTCCCTGTTCATGGACGTCGGTGGTCACATGCGGACGCCATTGATGGAAGGCGGCAACCCGGGCGCGTGATTCCGGTTGCTGCAACAGCAGCCAGTCACGGTTGAGGTCAAACCAGTAATGATTAGTCCGCCCGCCGGGCCAGGGTTCATTGTGTTCGCGGTCATTAAAGTCGGCTATCAGGTGTTGACTGCGGTTGGCATTGACCCAGCTGGCGAAGCGGTCGAGGCCATCCGGATTGATGCTGGGTTCAAGAATAATCACGCTGTTTTTCAGCTGTTCCTCCAACTGCGGGTCCTTAGCTGCTGCCAGGTACCAGGCAAATAGCATCGCGGCGTTGCTGCCGGATGCTTCATTGCCATGTACGCTGTAGCCCATCCACAGCACGAGTGGGGTGCCGGTTTTTTGCTGCAGGTGTTTTTTCCTTAAAGACTCAAGTTGT
>JADFVZ010000076.1 GCA_015222805.1 Pseudomonadota bacterium | reverse complement strand
CGCCTTTGACCTTAATGGACCTTTAAAGGGGAGGTTCATTCTGCCATTTTAGTTTAGTCTTTGTTAGCTTACACCACCGCTGAATCTGTGACCGTTACCGGTTTCGTGAGTATGGGGTTTGCCACTTTGGGTTTGTTTTAAGCGCAGTTGTTTGATAACAGGAGTGGTCCACTGTTTTTTTGTTGGTGTGTGCTGGTGGCTGTTAATCTTCTGTTTCATTTGCAGGTAACTGATTTTTAAAATTAGTTTATTCTAATGTAAATTGAATTATACATAAAAAAAGCACGGCTTACCGATTCCAACTTTTCAATCTTTTCATCTCTAGTCTTTAAATGACTCAAATTCAAGCTGTTAACTTCCCTGGTTAATCGTTGCTTACATATATAGGGCTGAGTTGCTTCTTCGTTCAAATCAAGCCTGATGGATTTTAAGGCGTGGACCACCGTACTGTGAAACCCCTTTACCCTGATGGGTTCATCTTTTTCCATATTTAACCTGATTTCATCAGGTAGTATGCCGCGCATAGCTTCTCGGAGAATGAATCTTGGGCAACCATTTTTGCGGTATAGTTCAGCGGGTAGTGTCAGGGCATACTCAATTAGGCGCTTATCCAGCAGAGGATAGCTGTATTCAACCCTATCGGCCGTACCAGCTGCAGCCCAGGCATCTATCCTGGCTTGTAAGTGGCCTTTCTGGAGTATTTTTAGCTGGCGTTTTTGAATGCTGGTGGCATTGTATGACGTCCACAATGGCGGTAGATTATTGCTGAATCTGGTGAATGTGGCTGGGGAATACTGTAAGAGTGGGGGATGGAAGCAAGCTGGTTTTCGCAGCAGGCAAAGTAGTTTCCCAGATAGTGATTCTGCTGCGATACGTTTCAGGAATCGCCACAGAGTTTGATGAAATACTAACCGAGTTGATTGTTTATAGTTATCTTTGAATTCCTGAAAACTGCGTTTTATTTCCCCACGATAAAACAGCTCGGAAATATAACCTGAACCACCGTAACTAATTAACTCATCACCACCCCAGCCGGAAAGCAAAACCCGGCTGTCGGACTGTTTGAGTTGCTGACGTAACGGGTATTCATACCATAAATCTGACGTGTCTCCCTGGCTGATGTCATGGCGTTTGAAAATACTTGTTAAAACATCCGTATTCAAATCAACGGTATGGTGCTTAATACCTTCCTGTTTAGCTAACAACTTGCTGTAAGACCATTCGTAATAATCAGAGTCACCACCTGCAGGTTCTGCTATCCAGTTATAGGCGTTAAGCTGCTGATTCGATGCTGCCAGTTCACGCGCAGCAAGGGCAGCTATGCTTGATGAATCCAGGCCACCGCTCAGGTGGGTACTAACGGGGTAGGCTGTACGCAGTCTGGCAGCGACTGCCTGTTTTAGTAAGTGGCGTAGTTGTTGAGTATATTCAGCGGTTGAACGTAATTTTTTCGGGGGAGTATTTTGCGGATCCCAATAAAGGCGTTGAACACACTGTCCAGTGCTAATCAGCAAGCTTGAGGCCGGAGGTAACTTTTTTATTGACTGGAAAAAAGTCTGCTTATAGGCACAATCTTCGTTGCGAAGATAATAAGCGATCATTTTTTGATCAAATGCCAAATCAATACCAGGGTGTGCTTTCAGACCGTTGATATGGTTACTGAACACGAAGCAGTTATCTGAAATATAATAATAAAATGATTTAATGCCCACATGGTCCCTGGCACAAAATAATTGCTGTTTGCCTTCATCCCAAATCACAAAAGAAAAATCTCCCAGAAGGTACTCAGGGCATTTCTCACCCCACTTACGGTAGGCGGCTAAGATAAAATCGCTATCAGTGACTTTATCCAGTGGTTGCCGGGTCATGTCTAGTAGACTCGCCAGTTCTACCCGATTATCCAGTCTGGCATCCATGCTAATAACCAGCGGATCTTGTTGGTTTGGCAGTTGTTCAAATTTGGATTCCGGGGTATTCCAGAGCATGGTGTGCCCCAAGCCTATATTGCCTTCACGCCAAACACTGCTTGCATCGGGTTCCCAAGAAGACATTGCAGTATGCATATCTTCGAGGATTTCAGCCGAAACGGGTTCACCATTACGGTTAAATATGCCGAAAATGCCACTCATATCTTGCCGTCTTTGCTTAGTTGGCTGCTGTGCTGGGTAATCGCATCATGCACATCGCCCAGTCGATCCATATCCCAGGGACGCTTAACCTGGTAAAGGGGGATGTTGTTGACCATATCCGTAAGGTATTTCAGTCGCTGGGCTTTTAAATAACTAAAACTGAACAAATAGTTTGGCAGCAGGATTTCAAACTTCTTAAAGCCCTGGATTTCAGTAATGGTGATGTCTGCACCTTCATCGTTAACTTCCAGTTCATAAAACGCATGAATAGGCAGGGTATGGCTGAACATGTTGTCTACCCGATAACCCAGGTCTTCAAAACGCCGGTAGGGCCGATGATGTGGGTGTGAAGGTACAGCTATAAACTGACCATCTTTGATATAAGTGGCAACTTTATCATCAGATACCAGGCCGTGACCCTGGCGGATAAAGTAATCGGTCATGGTGGATTTTCCGCCGGTTGAGGGGGCAATAAACAGTACCGGCTTGCCGGCTATTTCCACTGCACCGGCGTGCAGGAAATCATATTTATTTTCCAGGGTGAAATACACAGGCAGGAAGATGTGGGTAAACCAAAAGTTCAGTAATTCATTGTTGCCTTCTTTTTCAAGTGTGTAATAAATGGTTTTTTCACCGCTGACCCAGTAAAAATTTACTACATTCTGCACTTCAAAACGCCAGGGCTGGCCGCTGATGCCCTGACCAAAATCTCGGTTGCTGTAGTACATTAACTCGCGGCCGTGACTGCTATAAAAGGGTGTTTTAATATCAAGGTCGTTAAACTGCTCATCACATTGGCATTCGAACAGGGACAAGCAGTAGTGTGGAGCAAGGTCGGTGTTGGTGGCAAACAGCGGTCGGTCACTTTCAACCCTTGTGCCGTAGAGCAGGGTGCTATGCATAAATCCTACAACCAGCTGAAGGTAGAAACAACAGAATAGGTTTCATGTCCTGCCTTGCCGGTAAGGATAGTTTCATCACATTGCAGCCAGGCATGGGCTGCCAGTTGTTGATCGTCTTTTCTAACCCCCAAATAAAACATCCCGCCAATATGCTGCTGTTTCAACATACGCTGGGCGGTGAGTGCCTGAGCTAAACAGTTGCTGTTCCAGGGTGTGTAAGCGGATGCGGTAACGACAGCCCAGCCAATGGCCTGTGCCACAAGCAGTTGCTCGGGATCCAGTGGTTTATGCGGCGGGTGCTCAGGGTGGTGTTCCAGTGACTGGCTCAAGCGCTTGAAGGACAGGCTTAAAATAGCCGCACGCATAATCCCCAGCAGGAACCAGGCGTGTATCAGGTTTTTTTTATCTCGCCAGTCCAGCGCAAAGAACTTTTTAAGCCTATTAAACAATCAGTCACCTTCTTTAAAGGGCTTAAAGGGGACAGAGCCCTTTATTTAAAGGGCTCTGTCCCCTTTAAGCCCTTTAAGTCTTTTCTACGGAAATTAACCCAGCTTCTGCCAGCTTCTTAATTAAATCATCCAGGTCCTGCTTCAGTTGCTGTTCCTCAACATCATATTCGTCTTGCAACTGCCCCACAATCTGCGATTGATCGTTACCCTCCTGTAAAAGTTGCCAAAAGCGGGTTCCAACTTCATCCAGGCCAAAATAATTTTCGCTTTGGAGATCAAGTAAAACGGTTTCACCGCCAACTTCCTGGGATAGCACGTCATTGGAGATTTTAAGTTTGCTGTATGAGGGAGTATTCATGCTTTAAATGACCAGTATCAGTACGCCAATTCTAACTGAAACAGGGTGCTTTCTCTATGGCAAGACAAAAATGGCAGGAGCTTATAATTATTTTTAAAGGGTACCGTCTACTTAATAGAAGCGGGTACACTATGCGCTATGAAGTTTTCTGAACTACTGCCCCTGATTACGCCCCGACGAAAGGTCTTGTTGCTGATCTTTGTGTTGTTGCTTCTGGGCAGTGGCTTAGCTTTGCTAAACCCCTGGATCGCCGGCCAGTTTACCGGGCTGCTAATCGGTAACGGTGAGTCGGTTTTTAGCAATATTAACTACATATTAATTGCCTGGCTTGGATTGCTTGGTTTTAAAAGCCTGCTGTCGTTTGCTACCCGTTACCTCATCGGTGCCACCGGGGAGACCATCACTGCCAGCCTGCGCACCCGCCTGTATGACCACCTGCAGGCATTGCCGTTAAGTTACCACCAGCAACAGCGTTCCGGTGACCTACTGGCACTGTTGAGTGATGACGCGGCAGTGATCAGTGCCTTTGTAACCAATACCCTGGTTCAGTTACTGCCTTTATTTATTACCCTGGGTGGCGCATTTGTGAT
>JADFVZ010000075.1 GCA_015222805.1 Pseudomonadota bacterium | reverse complement strand
ATCAAAAGCTGTGATCAGCGGCTGCGGGCCAAAGCGACGGCCTGTGGCATCCAGCCAGAGTGCCGATTTTGGTGGGATCAGGCTCAGGCCTTCCTGATAGATCCTGGGTTTGGGATGGTGGATACCAGCCGCATAATTCCACATCTGGTGAAGCTTGGTGACATTACCGTCAATTTTTTCAACCGCATCATGCAAGGTACCATCGGCAAATTTGTGTGCACCATTGAGAATATGCTCAGGCGGCTCGCCCCAGGATTTATCCCACTCGCGTTTCACCCGGTTGATATCACCATTGATACCACCACAGGCGACCATCACTATGGGGACATTAATTTCAAAGGCCTCACCGCTTGCCTCAATAATACCCTGTGCACCGGTAACCGCCTGTGCATGGGTCAGCAGGTTTTCAACCTTGTGCCCAAACAGGCAAGTCAGGTTATCCACTTGCGGGTGCTGCCTCAGCTCTGCGATCAGCGTCTGCATCAAGTGCTGGCCGGTTCCCCAGACAACATGGTAGCGAGGCAGTGAATTACCATCACCATTTATCCCTCTTTCCACCCAGTGAGGCACCGGGAAAAACTTAACCCCTTTGGGGGTCAGCCAGTTATAAATATCATCAACGCTTCGATTAACATACAGTTCGGCCCACTGTTTGGGCCAGATATCATCAGCTGAATATTTGGCAAAGGAATGCCAGTCCCTGAGGGCGATTTTCGGGCTGTCATGAATACCATTGAGCCGCTGTATTGGCGTATTGACCAGCGCCATGCCACCAAAGGCCTCTTTTGCCAGGCCGCCAAAATTCCCTTCAGTATCGCGATCTACAATAACAACTTTCAAACCGTCATCTAACAGTTCAAGTGCAGCGGTAATGCCCGCCAGGCCGCCGCCGATAATGGCGACATCGTATGCTGATTGTTCCGACATAGCTAACCTCAATCAAATTTAACCCCACCAATAATGGTGGCTTAAGGCTACTACCATAGCAAAGTATTTAGATGGTTGTTTTCAACACTCAGACTAATGCTTGCAGACAGCCAGCAACTACCACCATACCTTCATCGACCAGTTCCAGCGGAATTGTTAAAGCCGGTAGAAAACGAATCACATTGCCGCGGGTACCACAGGAAAGCAGAATTACGCCTTTGTCGGCCGCAGCAGCGACCAGGGCTTTGGTTAAGTCTGCATCGGCTTGACTGGCATCACCCTGTTTGACCAGTTCCATCGCTATCATCGCTCCACGGTTACGGATGTTGCCAATCTGTTGTGGAAAAGCCTGCTGCAGCTTGCCCAGATGATCCATAAAACGCTGGCCTACTACGTTGGCGCGATCTATCAGCTCTTCCTCCTGCATCACTTCCAGTACCGCGAGCGCCGCCGCACAGCCTAAAGGTGAACCACCGTAAGTGCCGCCCAGTCCACCGGGATGCGGGGCATCCATAATCTCAGCCTTACCTGTCACCGCAGCAATCGGAAAGCCGCCGGCAATACCCTTGGCCTGGGTGATCAGGTCCGGCTCAACCCCTGAATGCTGCATACAGAACATTTTGCCGGTGCGGCCGAAACCGGTCTGGATTTCATCGGCAATAAACACAATGCCGTGGCGGTCGCAGATTTTACGCAGGGCCTTGAGGAAATTATCCGGTGCAGCATAAAAGCCGCCTTCACCCTGTACCGGCTCAATAATAATGGCGGCTATGTCTTCTGGATCAATCTCAACCTTAAACAGGGTTTCGAGGTCGTCGATTGCTGTTTCCACAGAAACATCGTGGTAATCAATCGGGAAAGGTGCGTGATAAATTTCTGCCGGGAACGGCCCGAACGACTTTTTATACGGCATGACTTTACCGGTCAGGCCCATGGTGAAATTAGTCCGCCCGTGAAAGCCACCATTGAAAGCGATGACCCCGCGACGACCGGTATAAGAGCGGGCAATCTTGATGGTATTCTCAACCGCCTCGGCTCCGGTGGTAACAAAAATGGTGCGGCAATCGGCTGAAATTGGGGCTACGGCATTGAGTTTTTCTGCCAGCTCAACCGCGCTTGCATACGGGGTTACCATCACACAGGTATGACTAAAACGCTCCAGTTGTTCAGCTACTGCAGCCTTTACTTTTGGATGGCTATGACCGGTGTTTACCACAGCGATACCGGTACCAAAATCAATATAGCGATTACCATCTACATCCCAGAGTTCAGCATTTTTTGCCCTCTCGATATAGATACCGTTGGCATTACCCTGCCCGCGCGCAAAAGCGGCCAGTTTGCGTTGCTGTAAAGCCTGATTGCTACTCATTTCAAATTCCACCCATACACATGTATTTAATTTCGAGGTAATCATTGATCCCATATTTTGAGCCTTCGCGCCCGGAACCCGATTCCTTCACCCCGCCGAATGGCGCCATTTCATTGGAAATAATACCTTCGTTAATCCCCACAATGCCGTATTCCAGACCTTCACCTACACGCCACACCCGGCCAATATCGCGGGTATAAAAATAGGCTGCCAGGCCAACATCGGTATCGTTTGCAATGCGAATCGCTTCGGCTTCAGTTTCAAAGCGGATAATCGGTGCAATCGGGCCAAAGATTTCTTCCTTCGCCACCGGCATATCGTTATTCACATCCACCATCACCGTGGGCTCATAGAAACAACTGCCAAGCTCACTGCGCTTACCGCCGAGGGCAATCCGTGCCCCCATGGCAATTGACTCCTGCACCAGGCGGTCGACATCAGCCGCCGCTTTTTCATTAATCAGCGGACCGGTGGTAGCATCCTGGTCCGTACCTTCACCCAGTTTTAATTGTGCGGCTACGGCTGCAATCAATTTTTCGGTAAAAGCTTCATAGACACTACCCTGAACCAGCACCCGATTGGTACACACGCAGGTCTGGCCACTGTTGCGATATTTGGAAACCATCAAGCCGTCGATGGCAGCATCAAGGTCGGCATCATCGAAAACAATGAACGGGGCATTGCCACCCAGTTCCATGGAGGTTTTTTTCATGGTGCCGGCACATTGTTCCACCAGCATTTTTCCGACCTCGGTTGAACCGGTAAAGGTCAGCTTACGAATGCTCGGGTGTGAAGTCAGCACCGGACCAATTTTAGAAGATGGGCCGGTGACCACATTAATTACACCTTTTGGGATGCCTGCCCGCAAGGCCAGCTCGGCGAGGGCAAAAGCCGATAACGGCGTTTCTGATGCCGGCTTACAAACAACAGTACAACCTGCGGCGAGTGCCGGAGCAATTTTGCGGGTTAACATCGCATTAGGGAAATTCCAGGGGGTAATACAGGCGACCACACCAACCGGCTGTTTAATCACTACCAGGCGGCGATCCTTGGCCGGCTCCGGAATCGTATCACCGTAAATTCGTTTGGCTTCTTCTGCAAACCATTCGATATAAGAGGCACCGTAGGCAATTTCACCCCGGGCCTCTGCCAGAACCTTACCTTGTTCAGCAGTCAGGATTTGTGCCAGGTCTTCCTGGTTTTCCATCATCAACTCAAACCAGCGACGCAGCAGGTTGGCTCGTTCTTTAGCGGTTTTCTCCTTCCACTCCAGCATGGCCGTACTGGCTGCTTCTACTGCAGCCACGGTTTCTTCCACACCGGCACTGGCAACATGGGCGATGATTTCGCCATTAGCGGGATTATCAACGGTAAACGTTGTACCGGTTTCAAGCCACTGGCCATCAACCAAAATACGCTCAATTAGCAGGGAAGGGTCGTTGAGATTTAAGTTCATTTTCTACTCCTGGTTTCCATTTATTCATGCCTTCGGTCCATTACGAAAGAAAAACGGAACAATGCTTCAATTATGCAATATACACGCCCTTAAAAACAAGTCCATTAACCATCTATACGCTCACGCAGCTTGCATCAATTGTCCCACAGACGTCACCTTACGGTTTCAGCCCTGTAGGTTAATAGATCCAGATATGTTAGTTTAATAGAGCCAGATGAAAATCAACTATTTTGGAGCTGTTTAAATACAGAATATTTATGGAATTTTTAATCAGCCTAGACCCTGAAAGTAATCTCAGCCTACAACACCAAATTCGTCAAAAACTGGTTGAGGCTATCCTCTCAGGCGCCTTGCCAGCCGGGGAACGTCTGGTTTCATCACGCAAACTCTGCCAACAACTGAAAGTTTCACGTAATACCGTGGTATTGGCCTTCAGCCAGCTGGTAGATGAGGGCTATCTGCTCAGTCGGGAGCGCAGCGGATTGTTTGTGAATACTAAAATCCTTGAAGGCCGGATTGGCTACAGCGTAAAACCCTCTGAACCAAAAGTCGAACGCCAACGTTGGCAGAAAAAAATCAAGATCAGCGGTCTCGATGCGCAGCGATTTACCTTTCCTGATGACTGGCAGAACCATCCTTATCCATTTATTGATGGCTATTTCGATGCCTCTCTTTATCCCGTTGCCCAGTGGCAGGAAGCCAGCCGCCTGGCTTTCGGAGCATTGCAAACCCACCAAATAGCAGCCGAAAGCGATGCTGATGATCCCATGCTGATCAATGAAATACGTACAAAAATCCTGCCACGCAGGGGGATATCAGCGAATCGGGATGAAATCTTAATCACTTCCGGCAGCCACCACGCGATTTATTTATTAGCAAATTTGTTGAGTAACAAACGTACCCGGGTGGCAATGGAAGACCCGGGTTCACCCGCCCTGAGGAGCTCACTGACATTAACCCGCAGCATAATCCAGCCACAACCGATTGATGAACACGGGCTGATCATTGATGATCGGCTGAATGACTGTGACCTGATTTTTGTGACCCCCAGCCACCAGCTACCAACAGCGGTGACCATGCCAATGGAACGACGTAAGCAACTGATTGAACAAGCCAGGCGCCTGGATCAGCTGATTATTGAGGATGATTCTGAATGCGAACGAAATTACCTTGCCGCCCCGCAACCCGCCATTCGTAGCCTGGATGATGAAAACCGGGTTATTTATCTATCATCCCTGCCCAAAGCACTGGCTCCGGGTCTGGGCCTGGGCTTTATTGTGGCGGCACCCAGCCTGATCAAAGAAGCCCGTCGCCTGAGACGACTGATGGTGGGCAATCCGCCCAAGAGCAATCAGCGAACAGCGGCATTCTTTATCTCCCTGGGTCACTACGATGCGTTTATGTCACGCATCAATAAAATATTCAGCCAGCGCTGGAATGCCCTTCGCGATGCACTGAATCATTACCTGCCCGACTCGATAAAAACCATCCCCAACCAGGGCGGAACAGCGTTCTGGGTTAGCTGCCCAGCGCAATTATCTGTCCAGGACCTGGTCTCTGAAGCAGCAAAATCAGGCATCCTGATTGAGCCAGTAGCAGATTATTATTCGGATCCCGAGTATTTCCAAAATCATGCTGACGAACAATGTTTTCGCATGGGTGTGACCAGCCTCGATGAAAGTAAAATTCGTCCGGGTGTGAAAAAACTGGCCGAACTGATTCGTGAACTGTCAGGCAAGCAGTGGCTTACCCTTGAAAACCATCCCTACAAACCCCTGAGTGGGGAACAGATACGTGCACAGCTTACGGGTGCAACCTTATTAACCAAAACAGTTTACGGTGCACCCTGCACAATTGAGCTGAAAATGAATGGGGAAATGGTTGGCTGTGCGGGTCATGCCGATGAAGAGCATGATACCGGCAACTGGTGGATAGAAGACAACCGCTGGTTCCGACAGTGGGAAGACTGGGCTTATGGTGAAAAGCTGGGATTCTATGTCACTGTGCACGAAAACCGGATTTCATGGTTTAATCAAAACGGGCGGATAATCGATACCGCTGTTATCAAACAAAACGCGTCCTCAAAAACTCAACTGGTCTAGTCTGAATCGTCATTCTGGACCTATCGCTTGTGGCCCAAACTGGGTAAATTAGCCAAAAGGCCCAGAGTGGCCCAAAAATCTGAGGTACTACATGTCGAAATTTGCTATAGCCGGTCTCCAGCTGGATCTGGAAAACAATAACAACCTGCCGTTACTGGCCAAAGAAATTGATACTGCTATGGCTCGATTTCCCTGGATCGACATGCTGATACTGGGCGAGCTCAGCGCCTATGGCACAAATGTTAGCCATGCGCAGCAACAAGGTGATGAAGTCGAAACTTTTTTTAGTCAGCTGGCGGCAAAACACAATATCTGGTTGATTCCCGGTTCCTATTTTGAATCAAAATCCGGTGAAATCTACAATACCGCAACCGTCATCAACCCAGACGGTGAAATCGTCGACCGTTACCATAAGTTTTATCCTTTTTATCCTTATGAAAAAGGGGTAAGCGCAGGTGATCAGTTTGTTGTATTTGAAGTTCCCGGGATAGGGAAGTTCGGCCTGATGATCTGTTATGACCAGTGGTTTCCCGAGATGGCACGTAATCTTTGCTGGATGGGTGCAGAAGTTATTATCTGCCCGACCATGACCAACACCATTGACCGTAAAAACGAACTGGTACTGGCACAGGCTAATGCCATTAGCAACCAGTGCTACTTCATCAATATCAACTCTGTTGGCAAGCTCGGTTACGGTGAATCCATCATCGTTGGACCAGAGGGCGAAACCATCCATAAAGCCGGATTTGGGAATGAATTAATTGCTGTTGAGCTCGACTTGCAGCGCGTTCGCGACGTGCGTGAGCGCGGCCTGCACGGACTGGGACAGGTGCTAAAGAGCTTTCGTGACCACCCTGTTGATTATCCGGTTTACCGGGATAGAAAGGATCAGGGTGCATTTGCCAAACTGGGCAAGCTGGCAGTACCAAAATCGAAATACCGCAAATCCTGAATGAGCGAAAACTAAAGCTGGAATATCCGGCAATCCTAAACTGGACCAATCAAGATACCCAAACTGGTCCTACACGATGACAAACACCTGCTGTAGTTTACACAGTAGATAATTATTATAAACAGGGTCGAGGCTGAAAAATGAAACCACAGAATACAAACAAGTCCTACATGTTAAAGCGCACCACTATGGCCAGTGCCATATCATTAGCATTACTCACAAGTGCAAATGTCTGGGCTGAAGAAACAGTCCAGGAACCCGGAATGATGGAGGTTGTTATGGTAACAGCCAACCGCCGGGAAGAATCCGTACTTGAAGTTCCCTATAATATATCCACAGTCAGCGGTGATTTTATAAACAATGCCCAGATCGTGGATAATGCGGAATTAATGCGTTACATACCCGGCGTGGCTGTGGTTGACCGCGGTCACCGAAATTCCGGGGTGATCAATTCCATCATGATTCGCGGCCTGAATGTCGATGGCTCAGCCCTCGGTGATTATGCCCTCTCGACTGTCCCTACCGTTTCCACTTATATCAACGACACCCCGATCTATGCCAACTTCCTGCTTAAGGATATTGAACGGGTTGAGGTCTTGCGTGGGCCCCAGGGCACACTATATGGTTCCGGTTCTCTGGGCGGCACCGTAAAATACATCCTTAATCGCCCGCAAATCACAGAATTTGGCGGCAAGGTAACGGGGGAACTGAGCACCACCGATGGCTCGGATGGCACCAACTGGAATGCCGACCTGATGCTGAACATTCCCATTGGCGAAACCATGGCCGCCCGTTTTGTCGGCGGCAAACTGGATAATGCCGGCGTGGTTGATTATGTGAATGTCTACGAACTGGATTCAAATCGCCTACCGATAGCACCCGATGGTCCGCTGGCAGATACCGCTGTTTATAAAAATGTTAAAGATGCGGATACGGTTGAAATTGAATACGCGCGCCTGTCTTTCCTGTTTGAGCCCAACGATGCCTTCTCTGCCCTGTTTACCTATGCCACGCAGTCCGATGATATCGGCGGTCGCCGCCAGCAAACGGTTGGCCAGGATGGCTGGGGTGATAACTACAAGGATTACCAGAATGGTTCAATCCAGCTTGAACCTTCTTCACGCGATGCCGACCTGCTCAGCCTGGAAATGGACCTCGACCTGGGTTTTGCAACCCTGACCAGCAGCACCTCCAGTTACGACCAGGATGGTGAGAGCATCAGTGAAAACACTGGTTTCTACGCACAGAACAACTGGCTTTCTGCTTTTTACTATAACTATCCGCGTCCGATGGCTGAAGCCAGGCGTACTTATGCTGACGAAGCTTTCATCCAGGAATTCCGCCTGGTTTCAGATACCGGCGGCAAGTTTGACTACACCGTCGGTGCCTTTTACCTGGATCAGGACCTCGACGCCACCCAGGAAAGTTACCTGCGCGGCTTTAAGCTGTGGACAGAAACAGCCTGGGGACCCGGATTTGTGGTTAGCGACAGGGACTTTTTCTATGCGCGTCAACAGAACTATACAGACCTGTCGTTCTTTGGCGAATTGACCTGGCACTTTAGCGACACTTTCCGGATGACCGTTGGCGGCCGCTATTACGACACCGATTTCACCAACGATACCGTCATGGGCGTTGGTCTGTGGACCGGCTTCTCACCCGAAGATACCGCATTCTTCAAATCATCTGATAGCGGCAGCCTGTTTAAGGTCAACTTCTCTTATGACCTGAACGATGCCCAACTGCTTTATGGCACCATTTCTGAAGGCTATCGCCGTGGTGGCGCAAACGCTGTGCCACTGGTTGGTATCTTTGCTGAAGACCCCGCCTGGCAGAATTATGATCCCGATACCACCACCAACTATGAGTTCGGGATTAAGGGCCTGGCCGGAAGGGTACAGTATAGCTTTGCCACTTTTTACGTCGACTGGGAAGACATACAGATCAATACAGCGACCACCAACTGGGGCTTTTTTGCTGCGCAAAATGGCGGCGACGCGAGGACCATGGGGCTTGAAGCCGAGCTGAACGGTAGTTTCGGAAATCAGGCACAATGGCAATATAGTCTGGGTTATGCCTACGTGAATGCCGAACTGACAGAAGACGTTTATGCACCCAGTGATCACGACCAGTTATATGTGACCGCAACGGATGGCACCCGCCTGCCGGGTACGCCTGAGCATTCATTCAATGCCTCGCTGGCACATACACAAACACTATCCAACAACTGGGACTGGACCAACCGCTTTAGTATCTATGTACAATCTGATACAGAAAACGCAATTAATGCTTCCGACCGTTTTGCCCAGAACCTGGATGGTTTTTCCCTGCTGAACTTCTCAACCAGCCTTGAAATGCAGGATTGGACGGCTGCATTCTGGATTAAGAACCTGACCAATGAAGAAGGTGTTACCGGTGTATTCAAAGAAGAATACATGGGCACAGATCCAGCGCAAAATTATTTTGGTAACGGTTCCAAACAGTTTATTGCCCAGCCTAGGACCATTGGCGTAACCGTCTCTTATCATTTCTAAGCTACATTGAGCAAACTAAAAAGGGCACAATAGTTGTGCCCTTTTTTATGCCGGTTACTATTAGGAACATACCCACTACAAAGCGGATAACAATCAGACCTTGTCCAGACTAAAAACTTCAGCGCAGATAGAACAGGTAAAACAGCTTCTGGTGGGAAGAAAATTTACCGAGGCGATTAAACTTTGCCAACAACTTTTGACTGTGAACTCCTCATTTGTTGCAATCCATATTTTGCTAAGCCAGGCATACCAGCAAAACTCCGAATTCGACAAAATGCTGGAAAGTTCACGCAGGGCATATCAACTGCAACCTCAGCACTTTAGTACCAATGTTCGTTTGATTGAGTGCCTGATTTATACCAGTGAAATTGCAGAGGCCATTAGTAAACTAGACTTACTGCATCAACACATCACCAAAGACCCGGTAAAGCTTGCAAAAGCATCTGAACTGTACCTGCACTGTTCCCAGTTCTCCAAAGTTACCGAATGCCTGCAACAGGCTGTTGCCCTGGATGCCGATAACCCACAGTATCGATTTAACCTGGCATCGGCCAGCATTACCCTCGGTGATTTTGACCAGGCTGAAAAACTACTCAACGGGGTAATCAAACAGACTCCGGGTGATTTTGATGCCTATTACAATCGCAGCACCCTGCGAAGGCAAACCCCGGAAAGCAATCACATTGAAGCACTGGAACATACCCTTCAGGCCAATCGTGCAAAACCCAATGCCACCATTGCCCTGGGTTACGCCCTGTCAAAAGAGTTTGAGGACCTGGCTGAATACGCCAATGCGTTTAACTACCTCAAACTGGCAGCAGACAGCCGGCGTAAGCAAATGCGCTACCAGGTAGCTAATGATGTAGCTGCCCTGGGACAGATTGCAGACACTTTTTCCAGGGATGTACTCGGCCAGATACAACCTTCTACATCAGATGAGAGTCCCATTTTCATCCTTGGTTTACCGCGCAGCGGAACCACATTGTTAGAGCGCCTACTCTCCAGTCATTCCCGGGTCGGCAGCCTGGGCGAGGTCAATAACTTTGCTTTTTCACTGATTCACACAGTTGGACCAAACAGCGGTAAAGCAGACCTGATTAAGCGTTCTGCAGGAGCCGATTTTAATTTACTTGCCGGGCGCTATAGCCATGCCAGCAAGGGCTATGGTGTTGATAGCGAGTTACTGATCGACAAAACACCACTTAATTTCCTCTATCTTGGCTTGATAAAGCTGGCATTTCCAAAAGCAAAAATTATTCATTTAAAACGCCACCCACTGGACAGTTGCTATGCCATCTATAAAACCCTGTTCAGGATGGGCTACCCCTTTTCTTACGACCTCACCGATCTGGGTGGCTATTACATTGCCTACCACCGGCTGATGACCCACTGGCGGGAAGTATTCCCTAATGGTTTTCTTGAAATTGAATACGAAACCCTGGTCAAGCAACCTGAGGAGCAGGCACGGCGACTAATCTACTATTGTGAGTTGCCATGGGAGGCAGGAGTCCTGGATTTCCACAGCCGTAAGTCGCCCTCTGCAACCGCCAGCGCCGCCCAGGTACGCCAACCCGTTTATACCAGCTCGGTTGGTCGCTGGAAGCATTACGCTGAGCAACTAGAACCATTACGCAAGCAGCTTTCTGCTGCCGGAATTGAGTGTGCTTAAGCACTACCGCACTTGCTTGCTCTGCTGCCTGCTACTGTACAGCGCATCTGCTCACACCACAGACAGGCAACTGTTGAGTGTTGACTGGCTAAATAAGCCACAAATAACTACCTCCCCGGTTCAGAGCACCGCTTTTGCACCTTTGAACAAATCCAGCCTGCAACCAACCAGGTTCAGCGGCCAAATTACACTCGAAGCTGTTGCCGACAAACCCTACTTTAAGACAATCACCGATCGCTACCAGGTGGTTAAAAAAAATACATTCCAGATTACTAAGCTGCCCTTTATCCAGCTGGATATAATCCAGCGGGGCGATACCATTATTCCCTCCATTGGCACGGTTGTTACCAGCAAACACCCATACTGGGAGTGGCTGATAATGCCCGGGAAAATATGGCAGGAACCCGGTGATGATGGATATACCCGGGTGGCCCTACCTTTTGCCCTGCAGGAGAAAAACGCGAACTGTACCCACAACGGCCTGATTCTACTGTTACTCAAAGCCGATGGTGGCTCCAGTACCGGCTTCGTTCAAATCACCAGCGAAACCTGTGCTTATTTACAGTTCGACTTTGCCAGCCGGATTAACGTTGATTTCCAGCCAAAACCCATAGCCGGAGAAAATGAGTTAATCCAGGTGTTTTTAAATCACCAGAACAGCAAGACAATTATTTTAACCACAGCAGCGTTAAAGCTTGCCTATCCGTTACTCGATGTGGATAAGCTGCAGCCACCGGATACTCGTGGTTCCACCGTATCCGGGGTATTGATTAACGGACGACATTATCGACTGCATTGCCAGACCCGCTTTGGTTCAGATCCCTATTGTGACAATCTGGCACTGCCCTCATATTCCACCGCTAAAAGTATTTTTGCGGGCCTGGCGCTGATGCGTTTGGAGAAACTTTATCCTGGAATTGGGCAAACTCCTGTTACAGAAATTGTCCCCGAGTGTGCTGGAAAATCATGGCAGGGTGTAACCCTGTCCCATCTGCTGAACATGCGCACCGGACACTATTCAAGCCGCGAAACTGATATGGATGAAACTTCCAAAAAAATGATCGGTTTTTTCCTTGCTGAAACCCACAGAGAAAAACTTGAGCTTGCCTGCAATATGTTTCCTCGTAGAGGCAAACCGGGGGGGCCCTTCGTTTATCACACATCCGATACCTATCTTGCTGGCATTATGCTCAACAAGCTGTATCAAAAGCTGGAAAAACGAGCGGATATCTACACAGACTGGTTTGCTGATGACTTATGGCCGTCACTGCATCTGTCACCCCTGCTGGCTGACAGCAAGCGCAGCTATGACGATATTGGGCAGGCACTAACCGGTTTCGGTCTGACCTATACGGTTGACGACATCCTGAAAATATCCCGGTTTTTGTTTTCCCAGGTTGGTGCTGCAGATTCAATACTGGATCAAAAACTCTTATCCTCCGCCCTGCAAACTGGCAGTCATCGCATTAATCGCCTGACTGATGACCCTTACCTGGCCTACAACAACGGTTTTTGGGCCCTGGAAGTCAGTAAAACACTGGGCTGTAAAAATCCAAAATGGATTCCATTTATGTCCGGCTATGGCGGAATTACCGTAGCCTTAATTTCACCCGACCTGCTTTATTACAACTATGCCGATGATAATCAGTATCGCTGGCTGGGTGTGGTAAAAGAGCTTCAGCGTCAATTTAATCTCTGCGAGGACTAATAAATTGTTCACTTCTTTCCCTAAAGCAAAATCCGACAGCATGCTCACCCGCGTGTTGCTCTCATTCCTGACCACCGCCGGCCTGTTCTATGTGAATATCATGCCGGCACTGGTTGACGGGCTGAAAGAGGCACTGCACTTTAGCAACCAGCAGGCCGGTCTCATAGGATCAGCCAATGTGTACGGGGCCGCTGTTGGTGCTTTTAGCGTGGTCTTTTTTGTGCATAAAATCAACTGGCGCAAAACGGCTGTCATCCTGCTCGCTGGTCTGATTGCGATTGACCTCATATCGATGAAAGTCAGTACTGCAGACCCACTGATGGCTATTCGCTTCATCCACGGTTGCATTGGCGGTGCCCTGGTCGGCATTGGTTTTGCCACGATTGCCAAAACCGCTCAACCGGATCGAACCTTTGGCATGTTACTGCTGGTCCAATTCGGTTTCGGTGGCCTCGGCATGCTGCTTATTCCTCAATTGGTTGAACAATTTGGGATTGCTGTACTGTTTATCAGCCTGATTCTATTTAGCCTGGTGACCCTGATGATGGTACCGTTCATTCCCAACTTTGATCATCTTGAAAGCAAAAAACTCTCCGGCTCAAGCTGGAAATTACTTGCCAGCAAACCTCTTTTCCTGGCCCTGCTGTCCATCTTCCTGTTCCAGGCCGCCAATATGGGACTATACGCATTTATAGTTGGGCTGGGTAAACACTATGGTCTAACGATTGAATTTATCAGCGTCACATTGGCCTGGGCGGCGTGGGTAGGCATCGCGGGCGCCGCACTGGTGATCTGGTTATCCACCCGTTATGGCTTATCTAAACCACTGATCTTTGGCATCAGCCTGACGGCACTGGGAACATGGGCATTAATCTATAGTGGCAACCACACCATCTGGATTCTTGCCAATATGGGTGTTGGCATTACCTGGGCTTTTGTCATTCCTTATCTGTTTGCCATTTGTGCGCAGCTTGATACCAACGGACAAATTGCTGCAATGGGCGGCATGGCCTCAAAACTTGGCCTGGCATCGGGACCCGTGGTTACCGGTATGCTTCTGGGTG
The DNA here is from genome assembly GCA_015222805.1 of Pseudomonadota bacterium. Taxonomy (GTDB): domain Bacteria; phylum Pseudomonadota; class Gammaproteobacteria; order Xanthomonadales; family SZUA-36; genus SZUA-51. The sequence continues at coordinate 3,314 of JADFVZ010000075.1, read as the reverse complement.
ACGACAATTACCAACGGGTGATTATTATTGCTGCGGTGATCATTCTGCTTAGCCTGGGGACATCACTTGCGGCTGTGAAAGCACTTCCAAAAGAATAACAACCCACTATGTGTAATTCAAAAGCAGTACTACACCGTACATTATCTGGAACCAACGGAACTAAGCAACTGGTACTACACTAAAACTCATAGCAGTGCGATTCTAGATTCTTATTAAAGAAGAGGATCAAGACAATGCAAGCTCGTGCACTAATTCCACTACTACTATTCTCTGTTGTGTCGCTGCAGCTGCAAGCTGCAACCCTGTTTTCTGATGATTTCGAAGATCACAATTACAACGGCTGGACCGTAACGGGCAACGTCGCAACCAGTGGTACCGTCTCACTCGGATCCTATGCCTTACGCTTAAAAAAGACAGCCAGCGCAGTAACCCATATCAACACTGTCGGTTATAACAGCGTTATTGTTGCCATGAACCTTGCCGCCAGCGGCCTGGAGAATGGTGATGAGTGTTTTGCAGAAGTTTCTACCGATCAGGGCGGTAGCTGGCAGGTGCTGGTACAAAAAGGCAATGGTGAGGACAACAAAGTCTTCACCGAAGGTAGCTTTTCAGGTAGTGCCGCCAGTGGCAACAGTGATTTACAACTGCGTTTTCGCAGCACTGGCAACCTGCTTGGGGATTATTGCTGGGGTGATAATGTTAGCGTAACCGGAACCCAGGGCAATGCACCTGAAATAACCGTTAGTGGTAATGGCAGCTTTGGTTCGGTCGCCATCGACCAGAGTGCAAATAAAAATATAAGTATCACTAATGACGGCAACAGTGATTTAAGCCTGCAAATCAACAATACGGCTGATCCAGAGTTCAGTATCAGCCATCAGTGCCCGGCTATCCTGCAGCCTGGCAATTCATGTGCAATTGAGATTAACTTTACCCCAACGACTGTTGCATCGTTCAGTGGCTCAATTGTTATCGACAGCAATGATAGTGATGAATCCAGCATTACCATCAACCTTAGCGGCAGCGGTTTCACCAGTGGCGGCGGGGGTGGTACTCCTGCAGGTTTCTTTGACCCCCTGACAGGTAGCGGTATCACCAACCGCAGTCAATTAACCTCATCGGCTCTTAATGGCAGCGCATTAAACCGAATCGATTACGCTGCCTATGCCCTGCCCATCGAAGCCGCAGAACCCATAAATCAATTCCAGGGCCGACTGATATTCAACAACGCCCAGGTGACAACTCTGGACTTCGATGAACAGGGTACCCGCCTTGCCAGGGTTTATGTTGATGAAGAAAAACTGCCTATTTTTGATTTTGAGTTTGTCCAATCTGGATCACATTTAATCCCGGTTCAGCGCGGTTTGATCGTTGCACCGGAATCCGTCTCCTGGGAATGGCTGCTGGAACCAGGCCGGGTTTGGGACGAGGTTGATGATGCAGGATTCAGCCGTGCAGCCATACCTTTTGCTTTGCAGGAAAGCGGCGCCAACTGCACACACAACGGGGTGATGACTTTCCTGTTCAAAGATGATGGTTCAATTTCAAATGTCGCCGTTCAGATTGGGGGTGAAACCTGCACATATTTCCAGTACGATTTATGGGGCATGGTATCCGCTGAATATATTCCAGCCAGTGTTTCCGGTGCAGCTATCCTGGCGAGTGACTATGTCAACGAAGTTGATCGTCGCATGCCAGTCAAACCTATCTCAGAACTGAGCGTCGATTATGCAGTCTTTGGTGTCGACCATACTCAATTTGCAATAGAGCAGGGCGATGACCTGGTTACATTCGGGGTCGCCATCGATGGTACACATTATTCCGGCAGTTGTGGAACCCGTTATGGTGATTACCCTTATTGCGAAGTCATGGACCTGCCTTCCTACTCAACCGCAAAAACAGCTTTTGCCTCCTTTGCCCTGGCATTGGTATCACAACAGAACGGCAGTAATATTCGTGACCAGATCGTTACCGACTATGTGCCTGAGTGTAATGGCGGGCAATGGGATGATGTAACCTTTGAAAACCTTACGGATATGGCAACCGGTAATTACATGCTGTCCGGCTATGAATCAGACGAAGGTGGTTCTGCTGCAAAAAATGATTTCTTCCTGGTTTATACCCATGCTGAAAAAATCGACCACAGCTGTAACCGCTACCCACGCAAAGCAACTCCCGGGACTAAATTGATCTATCACTCATCTGATACCTACATTCTGGGTAACGCACTGGATGACTATATCGGCACGCAGGATATATACGAAAAAGTGGTTAATGAAATATACAAGCCACTCGGACTAAGCCCCGTGACCTACAAAGCAGTACGCACTGTTGATACAAACGCCGATATGTACCACAGCCACGGTATGACCTTGCATAAAGATGATTTTATCAAGCTGGCAGAATTCCTGACCAAATCCCATGGCCAAATTAATGGCCAACAGATTATTGATGCAAACATTGTTGATGACATGCTCCAGGTGAGCGGTGATGTGGGTCTGGCAACGTTCAACCAAGATAATCGGTATTTGAATGGTGTCTGGACCTGGGATATGGGTACCAATAGTACCTACAACTGCCCTGCCGGAACCTGGGTCTCCTACATGTCTGGCTTCGGTGGTATTGGTGTAGTAATGCTACCCAACGATATGGTTTATTACTATGTAAGTGACAGTAATGCCTATGCCTTTAATGGCGCTGCTGAAGAATTGCAGAAAATAAGAAGCTTCTGTCCATAACCTATGGGAAACAAAGGCCGCGTTCGCGGCCTTTTCTGTTCAGGGGTTTGGGGTTATGCTCAGAACCCCGCCCACTTCTACTGTGACACCGTTCTCAAGGCTGACGTTGGGAGCGAATAGCCGTAACTCTGCCCCAGGCACCACCAACACGTTGGGTCCTGTAGTGATTGAGGTTGTAGCCACACATTCGGTGATTCCGGGAGGAATTGTTGAATTAGATACTGTCACCACATCCCCCGAACACCCAGCCATGATTTCCACCGTATCGGGTATGCTGTCCACCAGGCCGTCATTCACAACCAGACGCAGTAGGTAACGACCCTCCATATCGGTAACAAAACTCGGATGGATCGGGTCTGTAGTATCCAGCTCCACATAGCTGCCTAAGGGTAAAGACTCAAATGACCAGCGATAGCTCAGGGGGTCGTCATCAACATCACTCGAGCTGCTGCCATTCAGCACCACCGTATCATTCACCAATACAGCCTGTGGTAGCCCAGCATCGGCAACCGGTGGGGTATTGGCCGGCGGAGGAGTAATTACAAAGGTGAAATCGTCTCCCCAGATAAGTTCTTT
>JADFVZ010000074.1 GCA_015222805.1 Pseudomonadota bacterium | reverse complement strand
GAGAGCATCAGTATGGTAATTGCATCTGTGGTCGGAATTATTGTAATAACCATTCACTGGGCAGGTTTCTTTATGGTGCATCCAAATGAATCCAAGGTGTTGCAGTTATTTGGCAAGTATGCCGGTACATCCAAGGAATCCGGGCTGCGCTGGGCTAATCCTTTCTTTTCCAAGACAGCAGTAAGCATTCGTGTGCGTAACTTTGAATCGAGTGCGCTGAAGGTGAATGACAGTGCGGGCAATCCGATTGAAATTGCAGCGGTGGTTGTTTGGCGGGTCGTTGATTCGGCTGAAGCTATCTTTGAAGTGGATGACTATGAATCCTTCGTCAGGATCCAGACAGAAGCCGCTTTACGTAATATGGCCTCAGCGCACCCCTATGAAGCCCACCAGGGTGAAGAGATTTCCCTGCGCTCCAGTCCGACAGAGATTGCTGAATTTCTCAAGATTGAAGTTCAGGATCGCTTACAGAAAGCCGGTGTGGAAGTGATTGAGGCGCGTATCTCACACCTGGCCTATGCCCAGGAAATTGCCTCCGCGATGCTTAAACGCCAGCAGGCACAGGCTATTGTTGCAGCCCGCAGTACGATTGTTGAAGGTGCGGTGGGTATGGTCAAGATGGCACTGGATGAATTAAAAGCCCTGGATGTGGTTGATCTTGATGAGGAAAGAAAAGCTGCAATGGTGAGTAATTTACTGGTCGTGCTCTGCGGTGAAGAGAACGCCCAGCCGGTAATTAATTCGGGCACGCTCTACAGCTAATGTCCGCGCGTAAAGCGATACCGCTGCGATTGAACGAAGATATCTGGCTGGCAATGAAACATTGGGCGGAGGATGACCTCCGCTCAATCAATGCACAGATTGAATACCACTTGCGCGAGGCACTGCGTAAATCCGGTCGATTGCCAAAAAAGGAGAATAAAAAATGATGTTTTATTTGGGTAAAACCAGCAAGCGGGTTTTTCTGCTGATAGTCCTGCTTTTGATGCTGTTTGGAACGCAATTGCTTAAAGCCGGGGAGCCGGGGATTGTGGGAGACTGGCATGGAAGCCTGGGGGGAGAATAGGGGACAGACTGAACCTCCCCTAATTTAACGCGTCCCTTGCTTCCTGCTGCTCGATAAATTCCGCCATCGCATCACCGGTTACTTTCGGGTATTCCAACATCGGTACATGACCGGTTTTCTCCGGCATGTCTAATTCCGCATCGTTCATCACCTGCTGTAGTGCCGGCGCACCTTCCGGGTTGAGAATGTTGTCTTCCTTACCCCACAGGATTAGAGTTGGAATCGGGCTGCCAGCCAGCATGACCTCAATCCCTGGGGTTTCACCCAGCATATTGTGGAAAATCGTATCGCACTGTTTGCTGATCTTTAGCATACGTGCAAATAAGACCCGTCTTACCGGGCCGGGAATGACCGGCTGCTTAGTGAAGCAATAGCCCATCAGGCGTTCTAAATCTGCCTGGTTTTCAACCCGCAGTGGATTTAACCCGGTTTCCATATCTGCCATAAAATGCTTATGGAACGGCACTGATTTCACTGCGCCGGGAGAAAGTAACAACAGCCCCAGCAATTTATCCTGGTGATTACTTGCATAGTCTCCGGAAATATACCCGCCCATGGAGTTGCCGGCCAGGTAGAACTTATCAATTCCCAGGTGCTGCATCAGGTGATCGAGTCTTTCGGCCTGGGCGTGTATGGAAAAATCAGGTTCACCGTTGGCTTTGTACTGGCTTTCACCAAAAGGAGGCATGTCGGGAATAACCAGTCGATATTTTTTTAACTGCGGTGCCATCATGATCCAGTTGGTCGCATCACCATTGAGGCCATGTACCATCACCAGTACAGGTCCTTTACCGCTGGATTCCAGCCAGTGGAAATCGGTATCACCAATGCGCTGTCGGTGCTGCTTCAGGCCAAGTGCGCGGATGCCGGAATTAACAATTACCGCACTGGTAAAAACTGGAAATATAAACCAAAGCAGCAGCAATACCAGGAGAATTATGGATACAACAATAAATAGTGTCTGCATTGGGGGTTCTTATGTTTGCGGAGGAGGTTTATCATACCGCAAATAAATCGAATTTGGATTTCTTGAGGAAACGCTATGTATAAAAATAGACAACTACTGTTTGCCTTAATTCTATTGCTTACGATGATCTCTGTGCCCGTGTTTGCCGCTAAATACGAAGTACCTGAAGTTGCCACGGATAATCTATTTCCGGTGGTCCTGCTAAAAACTAGCATGGGTGATATCAAGGTTGAGTTGAATCGTGGCCGGGCACCCGAAAGCGTGAACAATTTCCTGCGCTATGTCACCGAAGGTTTTTATAACGGTACGATTTTTCACCGTATTATTCCCGAGTTTGTAGTCCAGGGTGGAGGTTACGATGAAAACCTAAAGGAAAGGGGCCCTCTGCATGATGTCATTATTAACGAGTCGGGGAATGGCCTGGGCAATGACAGCTACACGATCGCCATGGCGCGTGAAAATCCACCGCATACGGCAAACTCACAGTTTTATTTCAACCTGGTGGATAACGATAAACTCAATCCCAGTTCAAAACGCTGGGGCTATGCTGTCTTCGGCCTGGTCATTGAAGGCGAGGAAGTGATCGATAAAATGGCGACTGTGGAAACCCACATCGATGATGCTACCGAGTACGAAGATGTTCCGGTAAAACCTGTTTACCTGTATAAAGCTGTTTTAATCCCGGCAGGTGAAGAGTAACCATGCAGCAGCAGTTTACGTTTGAGCAAATTGCTTTTTTTGCACGCAATGGCTATCTGATTGTACGTGGCCTGGCCGATGATGAAACGGTGTCAGCTATTCGTAGCGCCACATTGCGCGACCTTAAGGCAGAAAAGCAACCATTGGAGTACGAAGCTGAGGTGCATTATCCGGGGGCACCTGAAACCCTTGATGCACCGGGTGGTCATACCGTACGCCGCCTTAAATCGGTTTACGGGCGTGATCCTTGCATTGATGCCTGGGCCTGTGGCCCCGAGATTGGTGTTCGGGTCAGGCAATTGCTGGGTACTGAAACCCCCATGTTGTTGAGTAATCATCACAATTCCATCATGACCAAACAGCCTACCTTTAGCAGTCACACCGGCTGGCATCAAGATGTCCGATACTGGAATTATATGAACCCTGAGTTTGTTAATGCCTGGCTTGCATTAGGCCATGAAGAACAGGCCAATGGCGGTATGCTGTTGATACCCGGCAGTCACAAAATGGAGCTTAGCCCTGAGCGCTACGATGCAGATAAATTCCTGCGTGAAGACCTGATGGAAAACAGGGGCTTAATTGAGCAGGCGGTGCTGGCTGAACTGGAAGCAGGGGATGTGCTGTTCTTCCATGCCAATCTTTTTCATATGGCCGGCCGGAACCAGACATCAAAGGCAAAATTTGCCCTGGTTTTCTCTTACCGCGATGCATCTAACCTGCCAGTACCGGGTACCTCATCCGCTGTTCTGGCAGATGTTGCAGTTTAGTATTTCGACAAATGATCACTTCACTACCTGAAAATAATCGGCGCTGGATTTTCCCTGTATTTTTACTGGCAATGGTGATTATTGTTGTCAGTGCCAACATCCTGGTGCAATACCCGATCAATAACTGGCTGACCTGGGGTGCCTTAACCTATCCCTTGTCTTACCTGATCACAGATTTAACCAATAAAGTGATGGGGCCGGCTGCTGCAAAAAAAGTGGTTTGGTCAGGCTTTATTGTTGCAGTATTACTCTCGGCATTATTGGCAACACCGCGAATTGCAGCGGCCTCAGGCAGCGCTTTTTTGCTTTCCCAGTTGCTGGATATTCATGTGTTTAACCGCCTGCGCCAGGCACGCTGGTGGAAGGCGCCGCTGATATCCAGCACCATTGGTTCAGCATTAGATACGCTGGTATTTTTCTCATTGGCGTTTGCGGGCACTACAGTACCCTGGGTTACCTTAGGAATCGGTGATTATGCGGTGAAAATGATGATTGCTATTATCCTGATCGGCCCCTATGGCGGTTTATTGAAGCGCCTACAGATGAAGGCTGTTCAATGATGGCTGATCGATGAATATTGTATTTGGCTGGGGTGAGTTCTTCTCCATATCCTGCGCCCTGGGCTGGGCCTTTGCGGTGATCCTGTTTCGCAAGTCCGGTGAAACCCTGCCGGCGTTTGAGCTTAATTTAATTAAAAACCTCATCGGTGTGGCTTTCATCCTGCCTACCGCCTTATTACTGGGAGGTACAGTTCCTGATTATGGCCTTAGCGGGTGGCTGCTGGTCATTGGTAGCGGTATTTTAGGTGTTGCAGTGGCTGATTACTTCTATTTGCGTGCACTAAACTTGCTTGGAGCAGGGCGGACAGCCATAACTGCCAGTTTGTACTCTCCTTTTGTGATCGTGCTATCAATGCTGTTTCTCGGTGAAAGCCTGGGGCCTTACCAATGGGTTGGTTTTGTCTTTGTACTCGGGGGTATCCTGATGGTTTCATGGCATAAACACCAGACTGAGGTGACTCCGGCGGATTTAAAGAAAGGAATCGCCTTTGCCGTGGCCTCAGTGTTCCTGATGGCACTTGGGGTGCTTATGGTAAAAGAGATCCTCGAAACGCAATCTTTCTACTGGACCGTTCACTGGCGCCTGGTGGCAGGCCTGGGCGGGCTCTTGGTGTTTACCAGCCTGCGCAGGGAATGGCCGAAAATTCGTGAAAATATTCACAAGCCCCAGCCCTGGCTGGCCATCGCAACGGGCAGCTTCCTTGCCAGTTACCTGTCGATGATGTTTTGGTTGGCCGGGTATAAACTGATAGCTGCAACCACTGCTTCCATGCTCAATGAAACCGCAGGTGCTTTTATTGTCCTGCTGGCATGGTGGTTCCTGAAAGAACCGCTGACCCGGCGTAAGCTGATGGGCCTATGCCTGACAGCAATCGGTGTTTTGTTCGTGTTGAACGGCTGATGGGATTAACCGGCAGCCAGAAGAATCAGGTCATTGCTGAAACCCAGTCAGTGCTTGCCCGAGCCGGGCAACTTTTGGGTAAAAAAATCCCTGATGTGTGTGTATTATTTGACCTGAAAGGTCGTTCTGCCGGACAGTTCCGGATGCGTAAACGGACCTGTGAAATTCGCTATAACCCAAGCGTTTTCGGTTTGTATTTTGATGATAACCTGGTTAATACAGTTCCACATGAAGTAGCGCATTACCTGGTTTATATATTGTATCCACGTCGGCGCTCTGGTTACCGGCGGGTAAAACCGCATGGTCTTGAATGGCGCGAATTAATGATAAAGCTGGGGGCAGATACCAGTGTGTGCCATAACTACGACCTCGCCAGGGTGCCACAGCGAAAGGAGCAGCGCTTCGGTTACGACTGTGACTGCAGGCAACACCAGGTTTCCTGTCGTCGGCATAACAAAATACAGTCGGGCAGGGGACGTTATTCCTGCCGTTACTGCAATGCTGAACTAAGGGAAGTCGTTTGAACTGGTGGGTTTACATAATCCGCAGCGACGATGACAGCCTGTATACAGGAATCACCACCAATGTGGACCGGCGTTTCCGGGAACACCTTGGAGAACAGGCAGGCAAGTTTAAAGGTGCAAAGTTTTTTTACGGGCGTAAACCGCTGGAGGTTGTTTATCGTGAAAAACTAGCAGATCGCTCACAGGCAACTAAGCGTGAATATGAAATAAAACAACTCAATCGTAAGCAGAAATTGCAGTTAATAAATCGGTAGGGTGGGCATAAATGCCCACGCGTGAATATCAATTTCTCTGATTAGCGCAATCTATCCCTAAACCTCAACGCGTGGGCATAAATGCCCACCCTACGAAAACTCTTTTTCGTGCATCCAGGCTGCATGTTTGGGTGCTTTTTTGGTAACTGACCACTCTTCGAGCATGTCCCATTTAACCTGGTCCAGCTGGTCCATTTCTTTCGGGGTTCCGGTGATGGTGGTCAGCTCCAGTCGGTGGCCGTTCGGGTCAAAGAAGTATATGGACTTGATTATTCCGTGATCGGTTGGTCCAATCACATCAATCCCATGGCCTTCAAGTTCAGCCTTGGCATCCATCAGGGTTTTTTCGTCTTCCACCTGGAAAGCAATATGCTGTACCCAGCGTGGTGTGTTCGGATCAAAGCCCATCGGTGGTGAATTAGGTATTTCAAAGAAAGCCAGGATGTTGCCATTGCCGGCATCCATGAACACATGCATATAGGGGTCAGGCTCCTTGGTTGATGGCACCTGGTCTTCAGCTATCGCCAGGATGAAATCCATATTCAGGTATTTATTATAAAATTCAACCGTTTCTTTAGCGTCGTTGCAGCGGTAGGCAACATGGTGCATTTGCTGGATTTTCATCTGGGAGTTCCTTGAATAATTATTTAACTTAACAGTCGTGTTTTATCGGGGCTACAACAGTAGCTGGCTGCGGGGCAGTGTAAGTGGGCGCAAACAGTCCGATTTCCATGGCGGTATGAATCTGCTTCATTACCTGTGAATCCATAGCTTTAAAGAGCTGTTCATAGCTATCGATTACATAGTATATCGGCTGCATGATGTCGATTCGATAGGGTGTCCTTAATACGGTCATTACATCCCAGGGACGCCTTTCTACCCTCGGGTCTTCCAGGGCATAGGTACACTCGGATGTTGATGAGAGAACGCCGGCACCGTAAGTGCGTAAACCCCTGGGTGTATTGATCAGGCCAAACTCGACACTAAACCAGAACAACCGAGCAAGGTACACACGTTCTTTCGGAGTTGCGGCCAAACCAAGTTTTCCGTAAGCCTGAACAAAGTCGGCAAATACTGGATTAGTCAGCATCGGGCAGTGGCCGTAAATTTCATGGAATATATCCGGTTCCTGCAGGTAATCGATATCCTCAGGGCGGCGGATAAAAGTTGCTGCCGGGAATTTCCTTTGTGCCAGCAGTTCAAAGAACTCAGCAAAGGGGATGACTGCAGCAACCGGCTGCAGCTGCCATTGCGTTGCTGCAAACAAAGCACGGTTGACCTCCGGCACCTGGGCTACCCGGTCTGCGGGTAGTTTCAGTATTTCCAGGCCCTGCAAGAATTCATCACTGGCACGATTTTCTATCAGCTCTTTTTGTCGCGCAAAAAGGTGTGCCCAGGTCTGGTTTTCCGTTTCAGAATAATCAACCCAGCCTTCAGCATCAGCGGTCCTGGCATGATATGCAGACTCTTTGCTTAATGCTGCCATTGCAATGCTCCTTAGAGTACGCCGCGTTTCTGCTGGTCTCTTTCAATAGACTCGAACAATGCCTGGAAATTGCCTTCTCCAAATCCCAGATTGTTTTCACGCTGGATAATTTCGATAAAGATAGGCCCGAAGAGGTTACGGGTAAAGATTTGCAGCAGGTAGGAATTCTCATCCCCGTCAACTAGCACCTGCTGGTCCTGGATCTTCTGGTGATCTTCTTTTACATGCGGCACCCGATCGAAGACTTTTTCATAATAGTCGTCACTGATATCCAGGGTATCGATCACATTGCGGTCAAGTCCATCCAGTGATGCGAGAATGTCTTTTGTCAGGAATGCCAGGTGCTGAACACCCGGGCCGTCATATTCGCGCAGGTATTCATCAATCTGGTTGCGGTCATCGCCTTTGCCTTCATTGATTGGAATGCAGAAACTGCCATCGGGGGAGCGCAGGGCGTAAGAAATCAGCGCAGTTTCCTGGCCGCGGATATCAAAATAGCGTACTTCGGTGAAACCGAATACTTCTTTATAGAAGTCTGCCCATTCATGCATGGTGCCTTTGCGAACATTGTTCGTCAGGTGATCAATGGCCAGGAATCCTTTATCAACTGCAATAACAGGCTCTTCCAGGTCATCAAAGTCATTGGCATAAATTGAGCCTTTATCTCCATAGATATCGATAAAGTAAATCAGGCTGTCGCCAATACCATAAATTGCCGGGTAGGGCAGGTCGGTTGTGGCTGGATCCGCACCCCGCGCGCCATTTTTAATTGCAATTTCACGAGCAGCTTTGGCATCATCTACACGCCAGCCCATGGAACAAATTGCGGGTCCATGACGGCGGGCGAAATCACCTGAAAAGCCTTCTTTTTCAAGGTTCAGCAAAAAGTGAATATCGTTCTGGTTAAAATAAATAATATCTTTACCAGCAAACTTTTTCAGTTTGGAAAATCCAAATGCATGGAAAACCTGTTCCATGAAATCACTGTCAGGGGTGGCAAATTCGGTAAATTCAATTCCGCGCAGTCCCAGCGGGTTTTTAACTTCTAATGCAGAGTTCATGGGCTTCTCTCAAGGGAATATAAAGGTTCAGGTTCTTGCGACCAGAATCAGGGAATATAGTTTCATTTGTAACTATATATACAGTGCGTACGCAAAGCAACAGAAATACAGCAAATTTCACTTGCTGGATGTCATTTATGTGGGTGAATAACTGCGTTAAAATTAGTACATGAATAAGGACAACGCAAAGGCCATTATGCAAACTCTTAAATTTTCAAAAATTAGTACCGGACTTGAAGGATTACTCGAGCATGCCGGTTCAAAACTAATCGTCGGGGCACCCCTGGCTGTCGGTAAGCCAAACGCATTTCTGAATACCCTTTGGCAAAGGGCGCATGCAGATAAAAGTTTAGAGCTGCATATTTTTACTGCACTTTCACTGGCCTTGCCGCGGCCGAAAAGTTTGCTTGAACGTCGCTTTTTGCTGCCATTTCTTGAACGTCACTTCGGTGCTGATTATCCTGACCTTGAATATATTCAGGATATCTTGAACGATAGCGCACCCGCTAATGCAGATGTGGCGGAGTTCTATCTGCAATCGGGGGCGTTTCTTGGGAAACCGGCCGCCCAACGTCTTTACACCAGCACAAACTATACCCACGCTGCCAGGGACATGGCGGATCGCGGGGTCAATGTAATTGTACAGTTGGTCGGGATTGAAGAACGCGAGGGTGAGGTTTATTACAGCTTTGGTTCCAATCCTGATACCACCCAGGACCTGCTGGATATTCTTGCCAGGCGCGGCTGTGAGCGTCCTACAGTGGTAGGGGTGGTTAATCGGAATATGCCTTTCATGACTGGAAAGGCAGAACGCAGTGAGGATTTCTTCGACATAATTATTGATGATGCTGAGACCCAGCACCAGTTATTTGCCCCGCCTGTTGCCGCAGTAAATTTAATCGATCATTCCATCGGACTGCATGCAGGTATCCTGATTCCTGATGGTGGCACCCTGCAGATCGGGATTGGCTCGTTGGGCGATGCCCTGGTTCACGGTTTGAAGCTGCGGCACACAGATCCGCTTGCTTATCACAGCTTGCTGGAAAGCACCGGAATTCCTGCCAGGCACGCATGGCTGGATATCACCGAATTAACCGAATTCAAACAGGGGCTGTATGCCGCATCTGAAATGTTTATGGATGGCTTTATGCATCTGTATAAGGCCGGCATCCTCAAACGCAGGGTCTGGCCGGATGTTGATATCCAGAAGCTGATCAACAACAGAGGCCTCCAGCCTATAGTCAGTGCTGAACTGTTTGAGACTCTGTGCGCCACTGCTGCGCTACCGATAATCCTTGATCAAACACAATTATCACGCCTGCAAATGCTGGGAATTGTTGCGGCTGATATTATTATTGAAGGAGATCACTGGATCACCAGTAGCGGACTGCAGCTGGGTACCGATATGCGCAACCCTGAACATCGAGCAGGAATCGTTGCACATGCCCTCAGAATCGGCAATGAACTGGAAGGTGCGGCCATTTTACATGCGGCGTTCTTTATGGGGTCAAAGTCCTTTTACGCCTGGCTGCACAGCCTCAAAGGGGCAGAACGTGAACTGTTCCAGATGACAGCGGTTAGCCAGATCAATGAACTGTATGGTGGTGAAGCGTTGGATCGCGCCCAGCGAATCAAAGCCCGTTTTGTGAATACCACCATGAAAGTAACCTTGCTGGGTGCAGCAGCATCCGATGGCCTGGATAACAACCAGGTGGTCAGCGGGGTAGGTGGTCAGTACAACTTTGTGGCGATGGCCCAGGCCTTGCCGGATTCGCGTTCCATATTAATGTTGCGCAGCACCCACGGCAGCGGTGATAAAGCCCAAAGCAATATTGTCTGGACCTATCCCTACGACACTATTCCCCGGCACCTGCGGGATATAGTAATTACCGAATACGGCATAGCCATGTTGCGCGGCAAGTCTGATGAAGACTGTGTTAAAGCCATGTTGTGTGTTGCAGACAGTCGTTTTCAGCCAGCTTTGATGGAAACAGCGAAACGTTATGGCAAGCTTGATCAAAACTGGACAATTCCTACGCTCTTTCAGGCTAATATTCCGGAAAAATTAAAGGCCCGCTATGCTGAAGCTAAAAAACAGGGGCAGGTACCTCTATGGCCATTTGGCAGTGATTTTACGGAGGTCGAATTGCGCCTGATAAAGGCATTAACCTGGCTGAAGCAGGCGACAAAATCCCGCACCGGCCTGGTGAAGACAATTCTACAGGCCTTTACTAGCCCGGTAGCAGATCAAAAATTCAGTGCACAACTGGAACGGATGCAATTAATGGAAGCGACTACGACCGAGGAGGAATTGTACCGGCGCTTATTGGCATTAGCCCTCACCCGCACAGAATAAGGCTGTTATAATGCACGCCGATATCCGTCCTCGTGGCACAACTGGATAGCGCGGCTCCCTCCTAAGGAGCAGGTTGCAGGTTCGAGTCCTGCCGAGGACGCCATTTACCCCTTTTCTACTTTCCAAGACACTCAAAAATAGCGATGTTGGGGTTTGTGGGTTATGTGCAAGCACACTTGTCGGGTCAAAAGGAATATGGCAACCAGTAATATTTTAATCAGCGTATTCCAATACTCACTATAATTTATTGCGACATGATTTTTTGCTTTTCGTGTTTATACTCTTGTTCAGAAATCAAGCCTTGATCAAACCATTCCTTGAGAATCTTTAATTTTTCTGTGTCCGATATAGCTTGTTTGTGTGTGTCGTTACTAGGAATTGTTTTCCTGTGTGCGTCTACCATCTCGCTCGAATAACCAGACAACAGTTGATTAATTACTGGATCCATTTTTGAATCTACGCCAGCCCATTTATTTAAAGCAAAGCCACCTTTTCCATTGAGATGGTATTCGGCATAAGCAATTTTTTTGTTGTTTTTATATAAATCTAATTCAGCATGGGACAAGTAAGTAACAAAGTCCCATGACCTTAATGCAGTATAGGTAAGACGGTACTCGCAATGACTGGGCTTATTACCATTATAGATTTCGGTCGTAATTCCATGTCGTTCAAACCCTTCCTCAATTACTTTTTCAAACCCTTGAACCGTAACTGCTGGGTTTTTTTCTATACAGACATGATAGACCTGATAGTTAGCATCAAGCTCTTGAACTTGTACGCTAGTACATGCAATCACAGAAAATATTAGAACTGTTGTAAATAAGTATTTCATTATCTCCCCCTGTGGGCTAAAAGTTAATAATATCTTAGCAACTAAATGTAGTGGTCAGGTTCTCAACCCGACTGGCATTAAATAGTGGATGACATATGCCCAGGTTATCATGGGTTTTAACCAATTCCAGACCTGCATCGGTCAGGCACTCCAGCAACTCGGCAGAATGATAAATGTTGAATTGAACTTAGATTTACACCAGTATTTACACTGAATATTGACCCGAGATGGGCTTGGTATTATATTGATTGCACACGATGTTGTCGTCAATATGCTGGCGCGTTTTTGAATGCAAATTTATCGAAAAGTGGTGCATATTTAGATGTAATTCAACACAGAGGGTTCAGATTGAAAATAGTAGTATTAATTCCGGCGTATAACGAAGCAGCAACTCTACGTAAACTAGTTTTCCGGGTTCTAGGCGTTGCGGATGAGATACCGCTGGATATCGTTGTGGTTGATGACGGATCCATAGATAACACTAGCGAGCAGGTCAGTGATCTACCAATTACCTTGTTTCGTAATGAGCCCAACCAGGGCAAGGCAGCCAGCTTATGGCGGGGCATGCAATGGGCGATGGAGCAGGGGGCTGATTGTGTTATTAGTCTCGATGGGGATACCCAGCACCGACCTGAGGATATTCCGCGCTTTGTGAAAGCAGCTGAAGACCATCCCAATACGATCATAATCGGTTCACGACTGCATGATAAAGATAAAATCCCGACCTCCCGCTATCGAGCCAATCGTTTTGCCAATTTCTGGGTGGCCTGGGCATCGGGGTATCCGATTGAGGACTCACAAACGGGATTCCGACTCTATCCAGTAGACTTCCTGCAGACCCTGAATCTCGATACTTCAAAAGAAAAAGGTTTTGTTTTTGAGAGCGAAATCTTGATCCAGGCAGGTTGGCAGGGGATAAAAACATTCTCTGTACCAATTCCAGCTATTTATGCGGATAATTTACGGGAGAGCCATTTCAAAGGTGTTGAAGACATCACCAAAATCACCCGGATGATTGCCCGGCGAATTATTTCCCGCGGTATGTTTTTGCCCGGCCTTTACCGATCGACATTTAAACCCATGTTGCAAAAAAATGCCGTAAGGGGAATTGATAAAGACGCTGTTTGGATGTTGCTGCTGTCTTTCCTGGTTGGTGTATTGAGCCTTGGAGCAAGCCATCTCTGGATATTAATTAAAATCCTATACAGGGCACAATCTACCAGCTGTGATATGCAGGGGATTGATGTCATAAACGTTGCCGGGCATGCACTTGCTGCGGGTGAGTTGAGCCACGATTATAAAGCCCGGCTCGAACGTACTTTACACTTGCTTTTGCAGCATCCGCAGGCGAAGGTCCTAATCCTGGGCGGCCG
>JADFVZ010000073.1 GCA_015222805.1 Pseudomonadota bacterium | reverse complement strand
CAAGGCGCGGCAACTGACCAACTACCGTAGGATGCCGGTAAACGGACGTAAGGAATACTTTATTGGCAACCTCATTGGCGGGCAATCAAGACGGTTGGCCTTCCTGGTTGATTTTCCGGCACACGAAGTCGATGAAGTCAGAAATTTCACCTGCACCGCCAGTTGGCTGGATGCAGAAACTGCGATTGAAGAACAACACGTGGCTGAACATTTCGAAATCGCATTTGTTCCAGCTTCCCGCTTTGACAAACGCAAACGTGATAAAGAAGTGGCGCAGGCAATCGCCGATTTATGGATGGCCCGCCAGGGTTATGATGCCATGATGCTGAATGAACGCGGCCAGTTTTCAGATGCTGTCGCTTCCATTGATAGTGACGACCTGGTTTTTAATCAAATGGTTGAAGACCTGCCACAAGCTGATGCTATCCGCTCTACCCGGCAAAGACTACGCTCTGCATCAGCTTCCCGCTGGGATGGTATGTCGAAGAAAGAAGCGATGACACTGGCACGCAAACGCATGCGCCAGAAACCCGATTTCCGCTCAAACAAGCGGTCTGCAGAATGGTCTGACTATACTCAAAAGTAAAACCGATAAGGCCCGGTGCAAGCCGGGCCCGCTCCGAGCTTAGGTGCCCGCCTGTTACCTTTGTGACACCGACTGGTGTCTTGACATGTCATGACATGCCCTGATATCATTTCACGATGGCTAAAATTAAAATAAGTTCCAAGGTAGAACAACGCGAATGGCAGGCTCTTCAAGCCATTGCGTATGAGTCGAACCAGAGTATTGCCGGTTTACTCTCCGAAGCCGTTGCAGACTATGTGCGCAAGCGCAGGGTTCGCCCGCAAGTTCTCTCGCACCTCGAAGATTCGATAACTGAAAACGCGGAACTGGGCCAGCGCCTTGCCGAATGAAATTGTTCAATTTCTCTCATTGGATGAAGCCATTGCTATACATGAGCGCCTGATAGAGCGCTTTGGTGGCTCCGAGGGTTTACGTGATCCTGGCCTCCTGGAAAGTGCGCTTTTTCGGCCACAAACCGGATATTATGCAGACCTGGCACAAATGGCGGCTGCACTATTTGAGTCCTTAATCAGCAATCATGCGTTTGTTGATGGTAACAAGCGCGTGGCGTTTTTTATCAGTGATACCTTTCTGCGACTCAATGGCTGGTTCTTAAAAGTAGAGGCGGACCACGGATATAGTTTCATCATAAATTCACTTGAAGCCGGCAAGTGCGATTACGATCATATTTTGCCCTGGATACAAAATTATTTAGAGAAATTAAAATAGTCACTGATTAGCTGTTTCTCAATCAGACCCATACGCACGGAAAACCCTATGAACAACTGGAAAAAAGCCCTGATTAGCTTCATATTTCTATCCATTATGCTGGCCTTTGGTTATCAGCAAACCCTTGCACCTGAACCTGCTGCAGATAGTGATATAGATTATGCCGCCCTCTCCCGGCATGTTGCGGTGATCGCAAAAGAGCCCCATCCGATGGGCAGTACCGCTAATCGTGATGTGCGCGATTATATCGTTCAGTATTTTGAATCACTGGGGCTTGAAACCGAAGTACAGAAAACTACGGTAGTGTTTCGCCTGCCGCACCGGCCGAATAAGGCCACCATGATTGGGAATGTTGAAAATATTATTGCCAGGCTGCCGGGTACGGGGGCAGGCTTAAGCGGCGATACCAATGATCTTGTGGTGATGGGCCATTACGATTCGCGCCATGATGGTCCCGCTGCAGGCGATGATGCCGCGGGTACGGCGGCAATTATGGAAGTCGCGCGGATTATGGCTGCTGGACCCAGGCCGGTGCATGATGTGGTGTTCCTGATAAATGACGGTGAAGAAATGGGGCTGTTGGGCGCACAGGGATATTTTCGCCAGCATCCATTGGCTAAAAACTCCGGACTGGTGTTGAATTTTGAAGCCCGCGGGAGTTATGGCGCTTCTTCTATGTTTGAGACCAGCTCGAATAATGCCTGGCTGATTGATAACCTGATTGCGTCTGCACCTGATCTGGTAGCCAGCTCTTTGTCGTATGAAATTTATAAGCGCATGCCCAATGATACGGATATGAGCATCTCCAAAGGTGAAAATATCCCCGGTTTGAACTTTGCATTTGTGGCCGGCTTGTTTGACTATCATGCAGCCACTGATTCTGCTGAAAACCTGGATCCGAATACGCTGGCGCAACAGGCTAACTATGTACTGGGTACTGCCCGGCATTTTGCCAGTCTCGGGAACTGGGAAACGGCTTCCGGGGATAAAACTTACTTTAATCTCTGGCAGGGCAATGTGGTTAGCTACCAACAGGGCGCCGCTTATTTCGTTGGAATTGCCGTATTGTTACTCGGTCTTGTGGTGTTTTCCTCAGCCCTGCGCCGGGGCACTATCAGCTGGGGATCATTGATTTCGGGCATTGTGAGCCTGCTGGTTTTGCTGGTCATTATCAGTAATGTGTTTGAAAGCCTGATCGATTACCAGCAGACAGCCGAGAATGGTATTACCCGGCTTATCTCACTGGGTGAATGGCCTTTGCTGGCTTACTTTGTGCTGACGCTGGGAATAACTGCGTGGTTTATCAATGGTATTAAGCGGGGGTTTGCTACTAGTGAAATTCTTGTTTCAGTGCTGGTGCTTGTACTTGTCAGCCTGTTGGCGGGTCGCCCCTGGATGGGTGCAGTAGCATTAATACTGCTTATCCCGCTGCTGTTGATTATCCGCGGGCGTAAAAAAGCACCGGACTTATGGTCTGCTGCCCTGTTGTTCTGGTGGTTGATTTCGGCCGTACTACTTTACTTTGCACCGAATGGCTCTTATCTGTTTATCTGGCCGCTGGCATCTGTTTTATTGGGTCTTGTTTTACGGCCCTTCCTGTTAGATGGATTGCCGAGGTTACTGGTCTTTCTTGCCAGCAGCTTTATTCCATTATTGCTGTTACCGCCGATCATCGTCCTCGCATACCTGGCACTAGGATCAACACTGCCACAGGGGATAATGCTCTTCTCGGCCCTGTCGCTACTGTTGATAACTCCATTGGTCGGTAGTATTGGCTCCGTAGTGAATGGGAACGCCTCGCGGGTGATTTTCATGGCTGGCCTGCTGATGATTACTGTGGTGATGTTTGTTCGAGACTTTGATAGTCGTCATCCGCTTGGGGAAGAACTTTTCTATGCCATTGATGTTGATCAGCAGGAAGGTTTCTGGATCAGTTCAGATGCAAAACCCGGCAACTGGCTGGGTGAGTTCATGGGTGAGGCTGCTGTTGAGGATAACTTTTTGCGGATTATGCCCGGGTATGACCAGCAGGCGTTGATTCGGGAGACTCCGCTGTCAACTTTTGATGCGGCTGCACTTGTAGTTACCGGTGATCGACTGGTGGATGGTAAACGGGAACTGAGCCTGTATCTGCTGTCACCTGCTTCGGCTGATTATATTAACTTGCTGTTTTCAAATAATGCGGGAATTTCAAAAGTCAGTGTGAATGGGTTTGCAGTGCCTACACCGGAGGCCATGGCGATGGATACGCAGCAGTCTGATAAAGCCAGCGCGATGAAAGAGAAGGACAAGGCCAAAGCTGTGGACTGGTGGCGCTGGCGCTGGTATGGGTTGCCGGATGAAGGGGCTGAGATTGTAATTACCCTGGATGCCGGGCAGGCTTTGGCGGTGAAGATTGTGGAGATTGATTTTGAAATGCCAGCGGATGCGCCGCAGCGGCCGGTTGGGTCAATGCCGAAACCTTATACCTGGTCGGATAGTACGGTTATTTTTCAGAGTTTAGAGTTGGATTAAAAAATAAATTCTGAAACAGATTATTGTTAGATTCAAGGGATCGGTGCGTTACGCCCGGCGCAGCCGTGCTAACACACCCTACGATAATCTGGTTCCGTAGGGTGTGTTAGCCGCAGGCTTAACGCACCGATTACTAAACAATATCTACTACTCTTCAGACAAACCATCGGCAACACCTCGGCCTACAGAACCCAGTGCCAGCATGGTAATGCCGGAGAAAAACAGGCGGATTCCCAGAAGGATGCCAATCGCCCAGATACCGGCAACGGGCCAGCCGCGCCAGAGCATGATGCCGAGGATCAGGGTGATAATACCGTTGAAAATCATCAGGCCTTTACCCTGCTCGACTGCTGTGGAGGCAATCAGGGTCATGATTCCGTCAACAATAAAATAAATTGTCAGGAACATGGTTAACATTGCCAATGCTATTCCGGGTTTGGTGATGATGGCGATGCCGGCTACGATGGTAATACCCCCGAATAGCAACATCAGGATACCGCGGCCGATTGAGCCGGCCTGGAAGGCATACAGGGTTTGCGATACACCGGCAATTATCATGGCAATAGCGATCAGGACAGATACTGTGATGCCGACCATTACACCGGACAGCATGGGCGCACCCATAACAAAGATGCCCAGGATAATAGTCAAAACGCCCCAGATAGTGGCAGCATTGGATTTCTTTTTAACAGCACTGGATAATTCAGTCATGATTCTTCCTTTTTAGTTATCGCTATTTGCATAGCAGTTTTTGGGTACCCAAATTCAGGCTGTTTTCTACATCGGTAATACGGGCTTCTATCATATCGCCTTTTTGCAGGTAGTTTGAAACTTTTAATTGGCCCTGGATAAATTTCTGGCTTCTCTTGTGTGGTGACAGGAATAAAGTTGCCAGTTTAATTTTCAGGGCGCTGGGAGGCTGCAAAGCCACACCGCCCGGTGTGCCGGTAAGCAGCAGATCACCCCTGGCAAGATTAAATATTGTGCTGATTTCAGTTAAGGTTTCTGCCGGCTTGAAAATCATTAATGAAGTGTTTACCTTTTGCCGGGTTTCACCGTTGACCTTTAATTCCAGCTCGAGATTATCCAGCTTGTCGAAGTCTTCATCTTCCAGCAGGCACAGATACGGACCTACCGGGCAAAAGCCACGGAAACTTTTACCCTTGAACCATTGTTCCTGGCTGATCTGGATACCGCGCGCGGAAACATCGTTGGCAATAACTATACCGGCAATAAAATCCGGGAGATTGGCGTTCGTGATTGTTGTTGGCTGCTTAATATCCTTTTTAATCACCAGCCCCAACTCCAGCTCATAGTCGAGCAACTGAACATTCGCGGGGCGATGCAGGTTGCCAACAGCCGGCGCCAGGGTTGAAGCGTCTTTGGCAAACAGTAAGTTATAAGGCTGGTCTTTGGCCTTTGCACCGGTTTCTTCGAGGTGATCCAGGTAGTTGGTGCCCTGGCAGATAATCCGGCAGGGTTCGGTTACCGGGCTTTGGATATCCAGTTCATCCAGCTTCAGGCTGGCATCTGTTGTTTGCAGCGTCTGTTTTATTTCTGCAATGCTGGTATTTAACAGGAACTGATTTAATGAAGGGAATGCACCGAGTGGCGTAGCTTTTTCGCCATCAACAGCCGCCCATTGCAAACAACTATTTTCCAGGTAACTAATAACACTAACAGCCATATTTGCTCCACGATGGATTGCTGTACTTTTTTCTTCAGGAATTGTTTTGCTGATGATAACCCAACTACAAAAAAAGCAAAACTCAGGATGAGTATAACGGGGCTTTACAGGGCTGCCACAACCCCTGCACAAGTTTCAGGCTGGGGTTGCCAGCTTGAGACAACCGGGTTATTGAAACAGATCATCTGCAGGGCCTTTCCACGTTCCTCGATGAGGATTGTGGCAAGCTCGGCTTCAAGCGCCTGGAATTTTTCTGTATTACGAATTATTGTGAATGCCGGCTCGGCAAACATACTGCGATCACGATGACCCGCATTGATTGCTGCTTCAATATTCAGCAAAGCCAGTGACTCATAGCCTTCCAGCATTTTGAGGATCGCCTCGATCCGATAGTATTGACCATCGCGTCGGTCTGCGAGGCTGGCCTGTTGCTGGTCTTTAATCAATAGATCAACCAGTGCGGCAGTACCTTCGGTTTCTCCGGTTTTTAATCGGCCGAAAGCCGCCCTTGCACTTGGAATAGTACTTTCGAGTGTCTGGTCCACAATCAGTTTTCCCTCGCGTTCAGCAAGCAGTTCTTCATAGAGAACCTGCGCCTGTTCCACCTCACCTGAGAGATGCAGGGCATCGGCAAGATACATCTTACTCACCGGGTTCAAAGGGTCTTTTTCAAGTCGTTGCTGGTTATCGGCAATCAACTCCGGCCACATCCTCAAGTTGCGATAGGCCCAGTGCCGGGTATCTTCACGCAACTGCATGGCTTCTGGTAACAGGTCGAGAATACCGAAGATCCTGCTGGAGTAATCGTTACTGAAAGAGGCACCGCGATCCAGCACCAGCGCTTGCAGGAACCAGCCCAATGCTTCGGCAGGCTTGCCTTCGGCCTCAAGTGAAATCATCCCGTGGGTTATATAACTTACTGATGGGTTCTGCGCCAGAATACCTTCCGCCATGGCATGTGCGGCCTCCACATTGCCACTTATGGCGAGGTCCGGAGCCAGATTGGTACGCCCGGCAACAGACATGGGATCAACCTCGATTAGGTGTTCCAGCGCCCGGGTAGCTTCAACATATTTACCGGCACCGCCATAGGCAATATAAGACCAGTTGATCACATCAATATAGCTGGGGTTTAGTGCCAGTGCGCTGTTGGCATTCTCGATAACCTCATCAAAATCAAGAATTACCAGGCTGTATATAGCACGTGCCGCATAGGCTTCCGGTAGGTTTTTATCGAGTTCAAATGCTTTTTCTATATGCGCCCCTGCCCGGCGTTCGACCTCTTCCATGGTGAGGTCTCCATAACCGCCGCTGGTGTTGTTGAGCATCACAATTGCAATCGCAAGCTGGGCATGTGCGGGGGCATAGTTGACATCGTATTCCAGCGCTTTTTGCAGATGGACGACGGCATCTTCCAGGTTTTGCCGGCCGCGCAGGTTAATTAACTGCCGTCCACGCAGGTACGATTCAAAGGCTGCCGAACTGGCTGCTTCAGAAACAGTTGGTGCCGAGATACCGCTATCGAGTTCCAGGTGAATTTCCAGGGCTGCACCAATAGCAGCAGAGATCTCATCCTGGATAGCAAATATATCGTCCTGTTCGCGATCGAATGTTTCCGACCACAGGTGGAAACCACTCTCTGTTTCGATTAATTGTGCGGTTATACGAATACGTGTACCCGAGCGGCGAACAGAGCCTTCCAGCACATGGTTTACATTCAGCTTTTCTGCAATCTCCCGAATATCCGGGCTCTGCCCCTTAAACTGGAAAGATGAAGTCCGCGCAGCCACCCGCAGGCCCGGGTATTTCGCCAGCACGTTAAGCAGTTCTTCAGAAACACCATCAGAAAAATACTCCTGGCCCGGATCGTTGGTCATATTTACAAAGGGCAGTACGGCAATCGATTTACCGACTGTCGCTTCAGCATCCCCTGCCTCGACCCCCTCAGCTTCCCCAACCAGTACCACCTCTTCGGGTAGCGCCCTTTCCTGTTTAAAGCGGGATTCCCAGATAAAATATCCAAGGATAATCAGCAAGGCAGTAATAATGAAATAATCGATCTTCCTGCCGGTATGATCAGTAATCGACTGGCTACGGTCGACATCACGCTCATGTTTAATACCCTCCGGGGTCATCTCAAAAGCCCAGGCAAATAAAGCAGCAATAGGGAAACCCAGGATCAGTAGAACAACAATAGCTGACTGGAACCAGTCGGGCAGGTACAAGGCCGGCACCAGTGTGTCGGAAATCTGCAGCAACAGCCAAGCGACGATAATATAAGCTATCGTTACCTTAATGACATTGCGACGCTTAAGTTCCTGAAATAGACCCATCAGTCAGTAACCTTGCAATAAATGTCTACCTCTAAGCTTATACCATAACCAGGAAATTGCCGATGAACTGTTTATTTCAGTCGTAACTGTGAAGGGCCACAGCCATAATAATTTCTAAAAAGCCGGTGTAAGAAACCGGCTTGAGCTTTCCAATCTTTTTTGTTAGCCAGGTTCATTCCTGTAGTCGATCTAAACCCAGACTGACAGTAACAAGTCGTTTACAATCTGGATAATTTTTCCAGCACCGACTCTGCCAACGCCACGTTTTCATCACGGTATAATTTTGCTTCACCATCCAGGTTGAAGGAAACGGTAAACTTTAAATTACCGGTAAGAATGTTGAGGGTATTCGGGTAAGAAACGAATGTCTTACCCCCAAACTGGGTCTCCATCCGCGTGGTCTCAAAGCGGGCCATATCCCCCACCCCTTTAATGTCTTCAAACTGCATACCGCCAGACAAAGCTCCACTTAATGCCCCGGTGACTGCTTCTGCCTGTTTTGGATCAGCAGCAACACTGGTATCACCCTGCTGTTTCTTTATTTGAGCGTTTACCTCTGCCATCTGTTCTGCAAGCTCTTCCCCGGTCTGGCTACGATAACTGTTCTCAAAGGAAGTTCGTGCAAATTTAATTTTCTTGCTGGCCCTCATATGTCCCAGGGATGCATTACCTTCCGCCCATGAATAGATGCAAAAGCTGGCAATATTGCTCTGGGTGACTGCTGCGGGCTCAACGCCGGCTACAATTGCCACAGCATCCGCAGTTAATAAATCACAAGCTCGTTTGGTGATCTCCCGGTCATACATAATATTGGAAGATGATGTCGACTCCTTGTCATTAGTGGCTGCTGTGCTTTCGGTTCCCGCAGTTGATAACTCGTTGCTGCCGCTGTCACAGGCTGAAAGAAAGCTCGTCAGGCTTAGAAGAAGAAATGGCATTAAAATTTTATTTTTCATGGCGGCTAGGATAGCAGGTTTTTTAAAGAATGAACTAAAATCCAGAATTGTTGCTGAATGGCATTACTTCGCAGCTGATTGTATACTGAAAATTATTGTGCAGAGGGCACAGCTGAAAAGAGGAAAGATCATGACATTCGATTTCGCAAAAACAATATCTCTCATAAAAGGTGGGCTACTGAATCACCAGGCAACCTGGGAAAGCTACCTGTCTGAAACCCCGGACTGGCAGCAAACCGCACTCCAGCTTACAGGACCGTTAATTCTTGCCAATGTCCTTTTAAGTGTTATTTTATCAAGGATGCTGGGTGGTTTTGCCTATGCCGGATATTACGGCAATTTTTTCTCAGCCATATTCTTCGGCCTGGTAATGGCTGTGATCGGATTCGCCATTGCAGTTTTTGTATTCAATTTCCTTGCCGGGGTATTTAATGGCAAGAGTGATTTTTCACGGGCATTCGCTGCTGTTAGCCTGGCCGCAATACCCGCCTGGGTTGCCGGGATACTGGCTGCCCTGGTCCCATTTATCGGCTTCCTTATTGCCCTGGCAGGCGGAATTATGTCTCTGGTCTTTATGTACAAAATTATGCCATTGGCCCTGGGTGTACCAGATAACAAACGTCTGCTGCATTTCATTGCCAGCCTGGTTGTAATTTTTATCATCAATTTAATCGTCGGCAGCATTATAGGAATAGGCACAATTGGCAGCACCGGTTATAACGAGGTATATACGAAAAGCAGTGGGGGATCACGTTCGTCCGGGGGATCCGGACTGGTCGGTCAGATGGAGCGACAAGCCCGGTTAATGGATTCAGCTGAGGCAGACGTTTTTAACCCACCGGCCAATGAAGAACTGAGTGATAGCCAGGTCAGGAAGTACGTAAAAGTGCTGGATAAGACCCGTGCTATTCACAAAGAATATGCAGATAAAATGCAAAAATACACTGATGAACTCAAGGCCAAGGAAGATGCAGGTGAAGAAATTTCATTTTCCGACCTGACAAAGATGTATTCAGGTGCCGGTTCAATAGTGGGCGCGAATAACGCTGAAATGGAAGTGGTTAAAACTGGTAACGGTAATTGGGCAGAACATAGCTGGGTTAAAGAACAGTTGCGCATCGCACAGATACAGCAGGGTGATGGATCAGATGCCATTGCGCATAATTACTCTTTGTATCAGAAATACGAAGACCAGTTAAACGCGACAAATTAATCCAGCGGGCTTAAGACAGGTTCAAATGCATTGTTAAAAGATTTCCAGGTTAATGTTGCATTTGAGCCTGACTCAGTAAATTGATGCTTAAGCCTATAACAGTTTATTGCCTTGACTATCAGTTTGCATAGATTCAACTAATGAAACCTGGATGAAAACATCGATCAAATTCATATTATTCGCAAGCATATTCACGGGATTCCTGGGTCCGGGCATATCCTGTGCTGATGGTTTAAGCGACCTCCAAAATGCACTGCATCGCCTTCAGGGAACAAACAGTATTTCAGCTGAACTTGAATACATCAGCGTCGATATTAAAGGTGAAGGCGACGGAAAAATTCATACCCATGGGCAGGTCAAAGTGTTGCTTGAGGATGATGAGCACGGCCTGCGGGTGCACTACAGCAGGGAAGTCCTGGAAAAAATGGAGCAGGAGGCCCTGCTCAAAGCACAAGATGAAGAAGCTGAAACAAAGACCCTGAATGCAATAGATGGTATAACAGCCAGTGAGCTGCATAGCATGCTCTCAGTATCATCCTCCCTGTTCCGCGTCCTCGGCCAGGCGCAATTCCTGCAGGAAGAGGATACATATCTCCATGGTAAGCAGGTACGCCAACTGCGTTTTAGTTTACCCATTGAATTTTTTATCAGTGATAAAAAAATACGCTCTTATGTCAGAAAATTTAAAGCCGAGTACCTTATCTGGATAGGCGACGACGGTACCCCTCTCGAGAGTCGTATCGAGTTTAGCGGCAAGGGACGGGTTTTTATATTTTTTAAAATTTCCGTCACCGGCTCAGCAAGTTCGCAATATCAAACTGTCGGAGATCGTTTAGTCGTTGTGCATAAGCAAAGCGCCTCTTTCAACGACACCAGCCTTGGGGTTTTTGAATATTCAGAACTCAAAACCCTGAAGATAGACAGAATCCATTGATTAAAAGAACTTGCAATTCCTTAAAACAGGGTTATACTTACTCATAAGTAAGGAAGGAAATAAAAATGTTAGTGGGTAGCACTCGAGATCAAATCATTAACCAGGCGTTTCAGCTCATGTTGCAGCGCGGGCTTAACGGTTTCAGTTATCGGGATATTTCAGAACCGTTAGGCATTAAAAATGCAGCAATTCATTATCATTTCCCCAACAAAATGGACCTGCTCAGCGCCCTTATCGCTGAAAACCACCAGCTTCTGAGGGAATCAACCTCAGAGTTTATGGCGTATGGCGGTCCTGCCCGACCCCAGCTTGAAGGCCTGTTCGACTACACAATGAACCAGTGCCAATGCGGACGACCGATATGTATGGTTGGCGCCCTGGCTGTAGATTATAACGATCTCAATGATAAAATTAAGCTAGCCAATGACAGTTTTATTAAAGACTCAGTCAGCTGGGTAACGAAAGTACTTGAAACTGGCCGGGCGCAGGATGAATTCAGTTTCGAAGGACCGGCAAAACGTAAAGCCATCTCAATCCTTGCAACTATCCAGGGTGCACGGCAGATGGCCCGGGTTGATAGCATGGATATCCTCGAAAGTATATTCGTTCAAATAAGGACTGATCTGGGAATTAACGACTAAAAAAAATTTCACACAGCACTTACTTATTAGTAAGTATTTGCAAAGGAGAGAAAAATGAACACACATGCAATTGAATGGTTAAACCAAGAAGAAAATGACCGGAAATCACTACTTCCGGTCCTCAGTAAAGCTAATCGAACAGCCTGCTATGTGGCTAAAATAATTAGCATCCTCGTGATAGCAATTATGTTAGTCATAGTATCGTATATGGCCCTGATGTCCCCCGCCATGCTGCCATTGTTGCAAGCTGGCGTAGCACTAACCGGGTTCATCTTCCTGGCACTGGCAATCGATTCAGAGAAAGCCTCCAATACAGTGCTTCTCGCAGCAACAGGTATCGCCCTGCCGATTCTTGCCGGGCTTAGCACGATGTTGCTACCGGGATACATCGTTGTGGCTTCAACGGTAATTGTTGCCTGGATTACCGCCTCAATTATCAGGCACTAATGAAACATCCTGAGATGAATTGTTGTAGGATGTCCCACTTCAGGAACATCCTTTCAACTACATGTTTAAAACAGCTCAATGATCTCAAAGGCAATTGATCAACTCAAACAACTTAAACTGAGTGAACTGGCAATTAATTTTACCCCCTGTTACCTCTGTAGCTGGCCGCTGCAAATTAAATTTTACAACAATGAAATGGGTGTCCGCTGTGCAAAATGCGGTGCATCAGCCGTGTCACAAATGCTGGGTAAGGAATTTAAACGCTCAAGGGTAACCAACCACCCTGTTGTATATGAATTATCCTCCCGTGGTGCATTTGTGCGATTCCTGCAGCGACAGGGTTGCAAACTCACACTAAGCGAATATTTTGACGGTATTCCATCAGGTGAATTACACGGTGAAATACTTTGTCAAAATGTTGAAAAACTGTCATTCCCTGATCAGTCATTTGATATTTGTACATCCCTTGAAGTTTTTGAGCATGTTGAAAATGACCTCGCTGGATTCAGGGAAATTCATCGAGTACTAAAAGTTAATGGTGTGTTCATTTTCACCGCGCCAATCAACCTTGAAGCAAATACAGTTGAACGCACCGAAATAATTGCAGGCAAACGGATTAACACTATGCCCCCCGAGTTTCATTCAGACAGCCTCAATGGTGTTGATGGTGTGTTTTGTTATCGTAATTACGGCCTGGATATCGTTTCCCGATTAAAACGCTCCGGCTTCAACACTGCACAAATCATCACCCCCGAACCAAATGTATTATTCGGCTTCGGGCGCTCGGTAATCCTGGCTACAAAGGCCAGCTCAGTTACCACTGACAGTTAATCAGCGAATTGAAACTGACCTTTAAGGGCAAATACCTGTTGTTTCCAGACTTCCTCAAATTGTGCAGGGTTGGCAACAGGTGCTTCAACCAGCACGAGCAATGATTCACGCTGTATCCCCGAATTACCGGGTTTTCCGTGGAGGTCCACTGCATACGCTGAAAACTCGCGGATAAACACTGCAAAGATTTGATTCAACAGATCCTTATCCGTGTTTTCAATAACTGCATTTTCGAGGATAAGCTGCCCGTAAACCACCAGTGTGAAAAGTTCACCCAGCCCCAGCATGTAATCAATATCCCTGATCTGTGTATCATCCGGGCCTGCTGTGGCCAGCATGGATTTAAAGTTTTCGATCTGATGTTTGAAAACTTCAATATTGGGCAGGTCAAAATGTGCATAAGCGGGATGGTAATCGTGAAACCGGATCTTGCCCAGACCCCGGGTAGGCCCCTGATTAAACAGGAAGGTATCATTTGTGTGATCATTTCGCTGCGGTATGCCAGGATATTGTGCCGGGTTAAAGAAATAGTTTTTCATAAACTTGACGATCAACGCCATATTTACATGCGCTGTACCTTCAAGCTTGGGCAGCATGCCAACCTCTTTGGCGGCAACTTCAAAGAACGGTTCTTTCTCAAAACCTTTCGCCGCGACAATATCTGCGAGGTCAGCAATAACCTGCTCGCCCTGCATGGTAACTTTCATTTTCACAATAGGGTTAAACAACAGGTAGCGCCGGTCATCCGCTGATGCTGAGCGCAGGTAATCCGTTGCTCGATAAGCAAACAGCTTCATTGCCATCAGCCGGCAATAGGAATCGGTAAACAGGCGTTTAACCTGGGGGAAATCCGTTACATGCCTTCCATACAACTCACGGCTGGCTGCATGATTGATGGATTCATACAGGGCATGGGTAGCAATGCCGATAGAACCGAACCCAAGGTTGAATTTGCAATAATTGATGGTATTCAACATGTCATCCCAGGCTTTCTGGCCGACACTCAAAATATCATCTTCAGTTATCGGATAATCATGCAGCACAAATTCAGCTACGTAATTTTGAGAATGAATGGTGTTTTGTACACACTCATACTGCGGGTGCTTTGAATCTACTACAAAGAACACATATTCACCGGTTTCCGAATTTTTCGCGAAGGTTGAAACTAGGCCAGCCTCGTTACCATTGCCAATATAATATTTATCCCCGTTGGCGAGATAGGTTCCGTCAGCCTGCGGTGTGAGCATCATGTCAGATGAATAAATGTCAGCACCGTGCTCCTTTTCAGATAAACCAAAGGCAAAAACCTTGCCCTCTTTCAAGAGTTTTGCGGCTCGCTGCTTAACCCCTTCGTTATCACCATTAAAGATAGGACCCAGCCCCAGCATGGATACCTGGAATGTATACCAGTAAGTTATCCCGTAGAAACCTGTAATTTCTGCAAATTCCACATTCCGTGATGTGTTCCAGCAGGCATCTTCGGCATATCCCTCCGGGGTCATTAAGGTTGCAAATACCTGCTGGCTTTCAAGGAATTCTACAAAGCTGTAGTTCCATGCGGTATTGTGCCAGTCATGTTTCAGGCTTTTAAGGCCTTTGTTCTCAAACCAGATGATGACGGCTTCCAGCATTTTATTGGTACGGGTGTCAGAAAAACTGCCCTGATAGGTATTTGGGTTTAGTAGTTTCATTTTTACATCCTTGGGAGCCTGTTAGTCCGCAGCCTCGACTGTGTTGAAAACCTGTGTTTAGGTTACAATTTTGCCATGTTTAAACCCAGACTGTCACAAAAGATCGTCCTGCGTATATTGGCAGCTTTAATCGCCCTGCCCTTTATGCTGTTGGCAATATTATTTCTTATACCACAGTCACAGTTTGAGATCGAAGCAGCGCGCCCTTCATTCTGGAAATACCCTCCTGTTGATCAAGCCAGCTACAACTACTCTGTACTCAGTGATGGCCGCCTGAAAATTCATATTGAGCATCCGCTGCTTGCCGATGTTACCCCGGAGATGATCTCCTGGTGGTATCGAAACCTTGCACTTGGTGAAGCAATTATTGCTGGCATCAGTTATCCCTATTATCAAATCTTCCACCTGACAGAACACGGGCAAATTCATATTCGTGAAGCCGCAACAGATGGTTCAGCTGGTATGGGAGTGGGTGCGCTTGTATACCGACAGGAGACTTTTGGGCCGTTCAAAAGCAAGGGGCAAGCCCGTGTAATGAGCTTTAACCGTGATGGTTTTGTAGTTATACCCGTTATGGGTCCACTCAAGCTTGGCAGGGTAGAGCATAATTTCAAACAGGTGGCTGGTGGTACGCTCTATACCGTTGATACTGTGCTTGGCTCCCAGGCGCCTGTACTGGGCTGGTTTTTGAATATCTATATACGCAATAAACGTTTTTCCGAACCCGTACTTGAACAATGGATTCGCCATCAGCTTGAGGAGGTTGGCAGCCTGCCTGATTATTTGCCCGAGCTCTATTCCAACAGGACAGTTAATAAATTAAAAAGCTGACTTTATTATCCCTCTCCTGTAATCAGGAAACAGCCATGTTTGTTTAATTAAAACGAAGCAGACTCAATTAAAACCCGCCGTTTCACAGTCCTCCTTACAGGTTCCAACCTCCTGACGACTGTGGAAAACCCGACAACCTATAGCAACAACATCCTTTTCTGTCATCAATACTACAGCCGTACTCACGTTCTATCTTCAGCTGTTTATGTCACTAAATGAAAGCTGTATATCTCGACTAAAAACAGGGTTTATTTACGACCAGTCAAAATTTTGATACAACACATTTATTTAAATTAATAGAATCCTGTAAAAATCATACTAATATTGACTTCAAACCTAATATAAGCAAGCAATAACAAGATGATAGATTACTTTAGGTTTATCTAATAAGTATGGTATACTAAAGGGTTAGGTTATATATTTGTTAATTTTTCATTAAGAACTTGTTATTTTATTGCTTATTAGCTATACTGAATTTGGGAAGGACCCGACATCAAAATGTAAGGTCTTTCCCACAACAATGAAAGGGACTTTACAGGGGGCTAGAAATAGCACCCCAACCTCCGGCAAGGAAGCTGACCACTAGTGGTTATAGCAAAGGAGGTAACCATGAAACGTTTCACAACAACCGTCGTTGCCACCAAGGTAACATTAAGACGCACAGTACTAACAGCATTAATGCTGGCACTTTCTACTTTTTCCATTGCAACCGCAGACGAGTTAGTCGCCAACGGTAGTTTTGAGTATCCCGAACTTACCGGGCCATCAGCCTGGATGACGTTCTTCGGACAAAACTACACTGGCGGGGATACCTGCCCTCCCGGTTCTCTATCCTGTAATGATGGCACCCTAATTCCCGGATGGGATGTAGTTTGGTCACATCCATTAGCAAGTGACCCATTACCGTGGACACCTCAGCCTGGTCGAATTGAACTGCAATCAGATCGCTTCCCGATCATTGCGAACTGTCCAGCTAAAGAAGGCTTCCAGAAAGCCGAGCTTGATTCACACCATCGTGTTGGCGCCGCCATTCATGGTGACAATAATGCGACCATATATCAAACTGTGGACACTTGCCCGAGTATGCGATATACCCTGACATACTCATGGAAAGGCAGGCTGCAGCTACCGCTGCACAACAGTGACCTTGATGTGTTGATCGATGATATTGTGATTAATACGCATAATAACTTTGGCCTCTCCTGGAGCAATGAAACCTATAATTTCACTGCCTCAGATTTTGATGCCCTTCTTGCCTTCCATTCCTGTGGTGACGGCACTACGTTTGGCGTTTTCCTGGATGCGGTTGGTATTGATGGCATGGATGGCAGTAACCCGGAACTTTGTGATGAACCGGATAATCTCTGCCTGACAGACAAGCCAAAATCATTAGTACTGCTTTATGATGGAAATGATGATACCAGTCACCAGCAAACCAGTGATGAAGTCATTATCGATCCAATGGTGGTAGCTAATTACCCTAATCCTGCCTATATCAAAGTCTTTTCACACAACAAGAATAGACCGGCAATATTTGCAGGCACATATCGAATTGGTGATCTGATTACTGTCACCGGACCGAGAAATCGGATCCCACCACGGCTGATGTTTGAAATCTACTCACTGCAGGACCTGGAGACTCCTGTACAAACAGTACAGTTCCACACCAGCTGCTCACAGCCACTTTTCGCAGGTGATGAGTTTGGTGGAATCACTGTTTGGAGCGCTGGACAATAGATCGGCATAGTTCAACTTCCAGACATATCCGGCCCGGTCTATACCGGGCCGGATTTTGTCACCCCAGCGAAAACCTGCTCTTATACAAACTGCTTTTGCTTCAGTATCCGGGTTTGCAACATATTAATTCGTCTCCTATACTTCAAAATACATACAGATAGATACTAGTGATTCTCATTTGAAATGATCTGGTATTTTGATGGGAGAAATCCCCGGTATGTGACAGCAAGAAAAAGAAAGGGAAATCAAAAAGGGAATCTTGGGGCAGTTAACCAACCTCCAGCAAGGATGCTAACCATTAACGGTTTTGTATGCAGGAGGAAACAATGAAACGTTTCAATACAAACAGTGTTGCTTTAAAGGCATCACAAAGAAATAAACTCGCACCGGCTTTATTGCTGGCACTTAGCAGTTTTGCTATCACAACCGCTGCATCCGCAGCTGAACTTATCGAAAACGGTGGTTTTGAATCACCCGTTGTACCCACTAATCAATTTGGTGGGGGCTGGGCAACCTATCATGGCAAAGACTATGCAGGCGGACCGGATTGCCCGCCAGTTGCGCCTAACTGCAATGATGACACCCTGGTGGATGGCTGGTATGTCTTCTGGACTGATCTCATCCTCGAAGAATCATCTGGAGTAGAGGGGCGACTTGAACTCCAGCGTGGTGGTACTGGCGGAATAACAGCCCATCATGGCGACCAAAAGGCAGAGCTTGATTCACATCATCGCCTGGACAGCGAAAATAACAATGTGACTATTGCACAGGTGCTTAATACCTGCCCGAACAGCGCGTATACCTTAAGCTATGACTGGAAATCAAGAACAGAGGATCCCCTGGATAATGATGTGCGCGTGACCTTAGGTCTGAACCTCGTTAACACACACTCCAGTAATAATAACTGGGAGAGTGAAACGATTAATTTTGTTTCAGGAGCCTCGAATCAAACCTTGCTTTCTTTTATCTCTGTTGGTACAGAGTCGACCCATGGCATGTTCCTGGATGACGTCAGTGTTACCGGCCTGGATGGCAGTAATCCGGAAAACTGCCCCCCCCCGGAAGGCATCTGTGAATTTGGCAAACCCAGGTCCATAACCCTGCTCTATGACGGTAACGATGATTCAATGCATAATCAGGATGGCAATGAAATCATCATCAATCCTGAAATTGTAGCAGTATACCCAAACCCTGCCTTGATCAAGGTCTCCGGACATAAGAGAAAAGGTCCAGCCAAGCTCTTTGAAGGAACCATCAGTATTGGTGGAACCTTTGAGATCACTGGAGAAAGAAGGCGCATTCCACCGCGCCTGAACATTGAAATCATTGATCCGGAAACCAATGATGTGGTGCAGACGGTGCAGTTTCATTCTTCCTGTTCACAGCCACTGGAGACACTGGATGAATTTGGCGGAATTACTGTATGGAGTGCTACCCACTAAAAGTTGACTCTAACTGCAAGGATACCGGCCGATTATCTAATCGGCCGGTTTTGGTTTTATAGCTAAGAGGGCTTAGCTCCTATAGTAATTTTTCCTGTGCAATCAGTGCAACCACACCGTCATACATATCCTGAACACACTCGACTTCTGTTACCCCCAGCCTCCTACGGTTACTGATATCGTAAATACCACCCTCGCTTTCTGAGTGCTCACCGTGGATCCCGCGAATTTGCAGGTGATGCTGGTCAGCAATTTGTTTAAAGGTTTTCATATCAGCGGACAATTTCGGTAATTTAATATGTACAGAAGCACGCATCGCTGTACCCAGGTTTGTCGGGCAACTGCTGATATAACCTAAGTGATCGTTAAAAGAAAATTTAACACCCGATTCAATTTCACTAACTGCCCTAGACAGACGGGTAAATACGGCGTTGATATCACCGCCCATTTGCATTGAGATTATTCGCAACTGGTCCTCTTCATTGATCCATACCAGGAATGTCTTTTCATCATTGTGATAAATCCCCCGGCCCCCGGGCCAGTCACGGTTCAAACCGGCGGCTTCAAGGAAACGGTCACCGCCTTTAAATAGAAAGTGATCGGCTATTAGCTGGTTTCTATCCTTTTCACCCATGCCCTGCAGCGGGTAATAGCTTCCTGCAAGCTTACCTTGAAGCCCGTTTAATACTGCCGAAACCTGCTGCTCAAGCTGATTGCGCTGTTCCGTTGAGATGGCCGGCCCCAGGGGTAGGCCTGCGATATTCCTGCCTACGCGAATACGCGTGGATACGATATATTGATTTTCGGGGTCCGGATTCGGGGCATGCAGGTCAGCGGGATTGAGATTGCTTCTATGCCTGTCGGTTTTTGAAAAGCCATGATATTCAGCAATAATTGGGTCGAACAAACCCGCAAATGTTGTATAAGACTCCTCATCACCAGCATAAATACCGATGCCACTGTCGGGGTTCTGAATCCCTGAGTTAATTGCCTGCTGCAGGCTAAAACCATTAGCAGTCTGCCTGTTCTTCAATTTTGCAAAAACCGCCCTGCTTAAATGCTTACTTAAAAGCGAAGCACAGTCTTCCGGAAAAATCGGAAATTCGTTTAATTCTTTCATGTTTTTACCTATAAAAAGTGTGCCGATAGCGAGCTTAGTCCTCAATCGGAAGACGGGCACCGAAGGCGTGGGCGAGTGTACCCTGGTCGATAAATTCGAGTTCACCACCCAACGGCACTCCGTGGGCAATCCGACTGACTGCAAGCCCCTGCGCTTTTGCCAGGGTTTGAATATAGTAAGAGGTCGCCTCACCTTCAACCGTAGGGTTGGTGGCAATAATTAATTCTTTTAATTTGCCGCTGAGGATGATGTCAGCCAATTTCTCCAGCCCCAGGTCTTCCGGCCCGATGCCATCCAGTGGTGATAAATGCCCGTGGAGAACAAAATATCGGCCCTGGTAACCGGTTGCCTGTTCAAGGGCAACAACATTCGCCGGTGATTCGACCACACAGATTAAACTGTCGTCGCGTTTAGGATTGATGCAAAGGTTGCAAATCTCAGTTTCAGACAGGTTCCGGCATTGGCTGCACTCACCGATGTGCTGAATACTTTCAAGCAGTGTTTCCGCCAGCAGTTTGGCCCCTTCACGGTCATGTTGAAGGATGTAAAAAGCCATGCGTTGCGCACTTTTATTACCTACTCCGGGCAGGCAGCGCAAGGCATCTATGAGTTGCTGCAGTAAAGGACGACTATCGGGCATTAACTAGTAATCAGAACGGTAGTTTCATACCCGGCGGTAACTTCAAGCCTGCGGTCATCCCCGCCATTTGCTCTTCAGAAGTTTTGCTGACTTTGTTGACCGCATCATTGATAGCGGCTGTAACCAGGTCTTCCAGCATTTCCACATCATCTGCCACAGTGGGGTCGATGCAAACTTTATTCACCACATGGCGGCCGTTCATTTCTATTTTTACCATTCCACCGCCGGACTCACCGTTAACGATCATATTACCCAGTTCAGACTGGGCTTTGGCCATTTGTTCCTGCATTTGTTGTGCCTGTTTCATCAGGCCGCCGATTCCGCGTTTCATAAACTTACTCCATACATTATTCGGGTTGTACTATTGCAACGGCTTAATTGAGCCTGCAATTACACTCGCACCCATTTCTTCCTGCAGTGACAACACCGTAGGGTCATCACCGATAGCTTTCTCAGCCTCTGACATTTTTTCTGTCGCCTGCCGGGCAATGGCTTCCGCCGGGGTCTGCAGGCCTTCAATTTTTTGCTCTCTTGCCTGGCTCCCTATTTCACTTTGCTGTTTAACCTTAACACCGGTCTTAGCCCCAACCAGCCGACTAATCGCAGCCGCCAGCGCATCTGTGGTTTGCTTGCTGGCAATATATTCAAGTTCATCGGCGATCACAAAGTGCCAGATTCCCTCAGCACGGGAAATGCCCTGGATATTCCTCGCCAGTTCGAGATTGACACCACGGAGGTCGAGCAAATCAATCAGTTGATTCCAGGGTTTGTCGAGGGTATCAGCAACACTGCTGGCGGATGCGGCAAGGGCAATACTGGCCTCTGGTTTGGGCTCACTTACCTGTGCCTGGTTTAGCCTGGGGGC
This sequence comes from Pseudomonadota bacterium, assembly GCA_015222805.1. GTDB lineage: Bacteria > Pseudomonadota > Gammaproteobacteria > Xanthomonadales > SZUA-36 > SZUA-51. Next base: position 34,250 of record JADFVZ010000073.1, on the reverse strand, counting down.
ATCCGCCCTTGTTTCAGCGGCAGGTTCTGTAGACCCCGGATAGGGTTTAGCTGCAGCGGGATTGGTCGGCTTTTTTGCAGGCGGTATATTGGCGTCACCTGGTTCCACAGGCCGAAAAGCCAGTAGGCGCAGGAAAGTCATTTCCGCACCACTTTGCGGATCCGGCGCCAGTCCGAGGTCACGCCGCCCATGAATGGCAATCTGGTAATAAAGCTGTACCGCATCAGCATCGACCTGGCTGCTCAATTGTTTCAAAGCATCCCAACCCGGACGGTTCTCATCATGGTAGTCAGGCAATTGCTGGATCAGCGCAATCCTGTGTAAAGACTCGCTGAATTGCTGCAGCAATCGGTTAAAATCCACTGAATAACCGGCCTGCTCATCCAGTGCAGTCATTAATCCCGGGGCATCACCGGCAAATAACAATGCCAGCATATTTACCACGGTGTCGTGTGCCAGCGATCCCAGCATATCGTTAACATCGGCAGTGATTACTTTACCGCCGCCAAAGCCAATAGCCTGGTCAAGCAGGGACAGGCCGTCACGCATGCTACCATCTGCCGCCCTGGCAATTTCCAGGAGCGCACCATCTTCAGCTTCGATGGATTCCGTTTCCAGTAGTTTCAATAAGTATTGTTGAATTTCTGGTGCACTTAAACGCGTCAGGTTAAAACGCAGGCAACGGGATAACACTGTAACGGGTATTTTTTGCGGATCGGTTGTCGCAAGGATAAATTTTACATGCGGTGGCGGTTCTTCGAGGGTCTTTAACAGTGCATTAAAGCTTGCGGTTGAGAGCATATGTACTTCATCGATGATATAGACTTTAAAGCGTCCGCGGGTGGGCGCGTACTGGACATTTTCCAGCATTTCCCGGGTATCATCGACCTTGGTTCGCGATGCGGCATCAATTTCCAGCATATCAACAAAACAACCGGCATCTATATCCACACAGGAGCCACACTCGCCACAGGGAGTAGAGCTGACGCCGGATTCGCAGTTCAAACACTTGGCAAAAATTCGCGCCAGGGTTGTCTTGCCTACACCGCGGGTACCCGTGAGTAGAAAAGCATGGTGAAGCCGGTCCTGATCAAGGCCGTTTACCAGTGCCTGTACTACATGGCTCTGGCCAACCATTTCGGAGAAGTTTTTGGGTCGCCATTTCCTGGCAAGAACCTGATAAGTCATCTTTGAGCGCTGTATTCCGTCAATAACATTATGATGGGTAACTATAGCAGAAAAGAGTGGCGACCCCCGCCAGCCACACCCCGGCACATGAGTCTGCTGCTGCCGCTGCTCCCTTCCGGGTCTGACGGGGTTCACAACGTATCATTGCGAGGGGACCAACGAGGATCACCATATGCCCGCGGCGGGAATATGCCTAAAACAAAACTAAAACATAACACTGCGGGGAAGGCATTGTGCCCCACTCCGGCGTGGCTTTCAAGGGATAAAACAAGTTGATGTTCAGTCTGGTTTCAGCTCGTTAAGCAAAGCCGAAACTCGTATGTGTATTTCATCCCGGATTTACCTGAATACAGCGGATATTTCTTCCTCTGAACCGCTCACTTTAGCGTGGCCTGATAGCGGCCAATGTGTTTTGTTTATTCCGGTGGCCACTACTGGCAATGCTCATCAGCATGCCCGCAAACAGTAATCAGTTTATCAGCTGAAACCAGGACTTCAGTCGTTAAGCAGGTGTATTCCTGAGCGGAAAACCAATCTATATTTTCTCGGCACACTTGATACACAGGGTATTGCTTGGATCCACAAAAAGCCTTTGCACGGCAATCTCTTCATCACAATCCAGGCAGTAACCATAATCGCCAGTTTCCATCCGTTTGAAAGCTGCCTCGATTAGCAGTAGCTGCTGTCGCCGCCGCCGGGCTGATTCCTGCGCCATTTGCTGCGCCTGCATGGCATCCATGCGCGTCAGGCGCCCGGTTCTCGCCTGATCCAGCTCTACTGTCTTGCCGGTGTCTAGGGATATCTCCTCCAGCGTCTGCAGTTCTGCCTTCAACTGAAGCAGCTTTTGTTTGATTTTTTTGAGTTCGGACTGTTGCATCGTTTCGGGCTGAAAGGTTTACACTACTCTCTGGACTAAGAGCCTGTCGGATTTGACCGATCGTAGCGAGAGAAAGTCGATTTGAGTCAGATTTCTCGGCCTTTTAAGGCGAATAGCACCGCTATTCACCGCAAAAGAGCGGGAAATCTGGCCAAACTCGATTTTTTCGCAGTAGATCATGTTAAATCCGACAGGCTCCTAAGTACTCACTATAATGCAATCAACACTCAGGAGAAACAAATGAAACCTCTGTATTTTTCCAGCTTGATTTTTACATTCATATTCAGTTCGATAAGTTTTGCTGAAACACCACCAGCTTCAATCAGCAGCCATGATGCGTTTTTCCACAGCATTCAACAATTATGCGGTAAAGCCTTTGCAGGAAAGGTAAGCGTTGATAATGTGGCTGAAAGCAGCTTTTCAGGAAAGAAACTCATTTTGCATATACGTAAATGTACGGATACCCAACTACAGATACCCTTCCATGTGGGTGATGATTCCTCGAGGACATTTCTCCTGACAAAAACCGGCTCCGGTCTGTCACTTAAACATGACCACCGGCATAAGGACGGCAGCAGCGATGCACTAACAATGTACGGTGGCCACACCCTGGATGCAGGCTGGGCCCAGGTACAGTCTTTCCCTGCTGACCAGTATTCGAAAGAACTTTTTGTAAAAAATGGCATCCCGCAATCGAATGGCAATACCTGGCAGATGTATATTTACCCGGAGAAATTCACCTACCGCATGGTTCGTGAAGGACGCGAATTCAGGGTAGATTTTGATTTGAGTAAAGCTATTGATACCCCTGATGCACCCTGGGGATATTCAGAGTAGACCGTTTGGTCTCGCAAAGACGCAAAGCAAAAAATGGGTTTCTATGCGCCTTTGCGAGAGATAAATGATTTTGATCTTAATCAATCGGCAAAACCTCAACCGGTACACCGTTTAATACTGCATTACCGCTGAGGGCATCCACTAGCTTCTCATCGGTTAACTGATTCACACTGACGCCGGCATGCTGGTTGGCGATATCAAGGCGAGTGCCCTCTTTTCCATGACCCCAGCCATGCGGTATGGAAATAACACCCGGCATCATTTCATCACTGAGTGCTGCTGGCAGGACCACCTCACCAGCCCGTGAGCTCACCTTAACCGACTGGCCGTCCTCGATACCCAGGGAACGGGCATCTTCTGGGTTGATCAATGCCGTGCATCTATTCTTTCCTTTAATCATTCGGTGACTGTTGTGCATCCAGGAATTACAGGTTCGCGGATCACGCCTGCCGATCAGTAAGAAAGAATGACCTGTCTGCTGGGCTGCGACACTATCCTGATCCATAAATTGAGCCTGCAGGCGCATCAGGTCTCCAACAAATTCTTCCGGTGCCAGCTGGATTTTTCCATTGGCAGTCAGAATACCGTCCGGGAATCGCGGCTGCAAAGGTCCAAGATCCAGGCCGTGCTCCAGTTTAGCCAGTTGTTTAAAACTCAGGTCCTGGTTCAGTTTACTTTTGGGATGGGCATAAGGACCTTTTTTAATGCCTTTATCAAGAAAGCCTTCAGCTTTGAAGATTTTCAGGAAGTTCATTTTTGTCCAGGCTTTGGCTTTTGCCGACAGGCCAGCTGGCGCTGTCAGGTATGTCAGTTCCAGGTATATTTCCGCCTCTGACAGGCTGCCTTTACTTTTCTCAAACAGGGCTTCGGAATATTTAGCATAGTTACGTACCGACAGGTGGTTAAACACCAGGTCAAAATGTGATCTTTCCAGCGGTGAAGGCGGCGGCAGGATGATATCTGCATGCCGACTGGTTTCATTTAGATAAAAATCTATGCTAAGCATAAACTCCAGCTCACCAAACGCATGATCAAGCTGGTCATTATTGGGTGTGGATAACACCGGGTTTCCAGCCGCAACTATCATCGCCTTTATCTGGCCCTCTCCAGGGGTCAGGATTTCTTCTGCCAGTGCTGCAACAGGAAACTCGCTCATGGTTTCCGGATAATGACTGACCCGACTGAAGTAGCGGGCATATTTTTTGCCTTTGGGTTTTGTTCGCCCAATCAGGTCAATCAGCGGTGTGGTAAACATTGCCCCGCCTTTCGAATCCAGGTTGCCAGTGAGGATATTGAAAAGATTAACCAGCCAGTTGACCAGGGTCCCGAATTCGTGCGTTGATACGCCGATACGAGCATATAGTACGGCACTTTCAGCCGCACAGAACTGATCCACCAGGTCAGTTATGTCCGTCGCATTGATACCAGTAGCAGCGGCTACTGATTCTGCCGTATAGGCTTCTACCAGTCCGGCAATTTGATCCAGTTGTTCAACATCATTTGAGAGGTGTCCGCAATCAACCAGCTCGTTTTTAAAGAGGTGATTGATCATTGCCATAACGAACAAGGCATCGCTGCCCGGTTTGATAAACAAATGCTGATCAGCAAGTTTTGAGGTTTCAGTAAAGCGAGGGTCAATGGTAATAAATTTTCCGCCGCGAGCCTGGATGGCTTTCAATCGCTTGCGAACATTGGGAGCCGTCATAATGCTGCCGTTGGAAACCACCGGGTTGGCCCCCAGTATCAGCATAAAATCGGTTCGATCTATATCCGGAATCGGCAGGCGCAGGGGATGCCCGAACATCAGCATGGCAGCGAGGTGATGTGGTAACTGGTCTACTGAGGTTGCTGAAAATCGATTTTTGGTTTTTAGCTGGCGAAAGAAACCTGCCCCAAAGATCATTGCATCCAGGTTATGTACAGTGGGGTTGCCGAGGTAAACACCGAGCGCATCCCGACCATATTTTTTTTGAATTCCAGCAATCCGTTCAGCTGTTTCCCTGAACGCCTCCGACCATGATATTTCTTCCCAGCCACGGGCTGTTTTTCTGAGTGGTTTTTTCAGGCGGTCTGGATCATCCTGCAGGTCCTGCAGGGCTACCGCTTTGGGACAGATATGTCCCTGGCTGAACGGGTCGAGCTTATCGCCTTTAATCGATGCGATTTGATCGCCATTGACTTTGATTTCTATGCCGCAGATTGCTTCACAGAGATTACAGGTACGGTAGTGGCTTCTGGTTGTTGTTTGAGTCATTGCCTGAATATTCTATAGTTGATGAACTACCTGCAGTTTGCCATAGTCTGCAGGATTAGTTGTAAGATAGGATGTACTAAACTATACAACAGATAAACAATCCAGGACGAGCATACGGAGTCAGTGGTGAAAAAATCCTTTAAATTATTATTAAAAACCAGCTTACTCATAAGTTTAGGCCCTGGTATCCAGGCCCATGCAGATCCGACAATAGCAACTGGTTTTCAACAAAGCTTCGAACTACATGAAATCACCTTCAAGGTCAGTAGTACCAACAACTCTTCTTTAAACTCACTAACCATTCAGCCAGCTGGGCTTGAAACCGCCAATGAGCCCATCTCAATTGAAATTGATGGTTCTGTTTCAAACGCAGAAGTTGCGGACCTGGATAACAATGGTTTCCCGGAGATTTATGTCTTTGTTAACTCCGCCGGCAGCGGCAGTTACGGTTCAATCGTTGCTTATGCGGTCAATAAGGGGAAGTCACTCACGCCCATCCACATAGCACCGCTGAGTGATGACCCGGTAAATTCAGTCGGCTATATGGGACACGATGAATTCAGCATTGTAGAGTTCTTGCTGATACGGCGTTTCCCGATCTACAAGGAAGGCGATACCAATGCTAGTCCCAGCGGCGGTACCCGGCAACTGCAGTACCATCTGGTTGAAGGTGAAGCAGGTTGGGTTCTGGAATTTGACCTGGCGCTTGAATATTAAGCAAAAAAAATCCGGGGTAGAATAACACCCCGGGTTTTCTTTGCAGTCAGGTTTTATTGTGCCTTCTGCCGGCGATGTTCGGCCTGGTGAGCGGCAAGCTCTTCGCTGCTGATATCACCGTCACTATTACTATCGATATCAGCAAAGCTGGGCATATTTGCCGCATTTTTCATTTGCCCGCCCTGCTCGGCCATTTTAGCCATGCGCTGGCTGCGCGCCTGGTTAAACTCTTCTTCAGTCAGCGTGCCGTCGTTATTTAAATCAAAGTCATCGCGGGCTGGCATATTACCCATTTTACCCCTGCCCTGGCCACCGCGTTTATGCATATTCTGCTGGCGATGCTGGGCCTGATGGGTCGCGAATTCTTCCGCATCAATACCATTATCACCATTGATATCCATATCGGAGAAAGTTGGCATATCGGCCGCATTTTTCATTTTCCTACCACTCTGGGCCATTGCTTCCATACGCTTACCACGAGCCTGGTTGAGTTCAGCTTCAGTAATTTTGCCATCTTTATCCAGATCAAAACCTTCGAAGCCTGGCATGTTGCCATGTTTTCCGGAACCCTGGCCGCTGCTGCGTGAATTGCGCCTTTCCATCTGCATTTCCTGTCCTGCTGCGAGCTCATCCTGACTTAACTGGCCGTCATTATCGCTATCAAACTTTGAGAATGGCGAGACACTGCCGGCACTGCGGGCAGGCATCCCCTGCGCAGCCCTCTTCTCCAGGCGTTCCGCACGAATTGCATTAAATTCAGCTTCGCTGATCGAACCACTGCTGTCTTTATCGTAGTTAGAAAATGATACCGGACCTTTTGCAGGAACGTCTCCAGCCAGTACATTTACCGGGAAGAAAAAAACCAGCAGTAATATTGAAACAGCCATAGCTGCAGATAATTTCATAGTTTTCATAAGTATCTCCTGATGTATTATTAATGAAACTCCAATGACCCTAGAATACTCCTAAAACCCACCCATTTCTCCTGCGCAAGTGTAAAGAATTGTATAATTTTATAGGATCAATCCAGCATGCGGCAGCTTATATTATTTTTTCCGCCAGGCCCCGCCTGCAGTTCAAATATAATTTCCCAGCAAGGTTTTTTCAATTGCAGTATTGCCACCAACCCGCTCAACATTGGATAGTCGGGTGCCCGGACCTTGACAGTAGGTGAACACGCAGCACTTCCAAGAAAAACCAAAACCGCCAGCATTGTGAATCGACTCATTGTCTCACTCAAATCAACTTCAAGCTGGCCTTGCATGTCAGCGTAGCCGACAAAGTTAATACCCGTAACAAGGTGGTAATCATGTTCCTGTGACGGCTTCAGTTTGAAACCATCAAAATCCAGGGTCAGGGGATCCGTGAACCCTGAATTAGTGGCACGGAGTTGTCGCAAGGGTGTTCCCCTTAAGCCGCAAAGAATTAATATTGATACCACTTATACCCGGGTAGTCAATATCCAGCTCCTCAAATTCCCAGCCGGGTGGCAGTTGGTTGCTGAGAAGATGGGATATCCAGAATGGTGAAGCTGCATAAATCACCACAAGCAGTAGGCCTGTATACAGCAACCCTTTAAGCAGGATCTTCATTATCGAAACATCAACCGGTTTTTAGATATTGCAACTATAACAAAGGCATTGTAATAATTACCGATTGGTGAGTGTCATTAGTATGGCTTATAGTTTTCTCACCTTAAACTTCCGACCCTTAATTTTACCCTTGATTAAACGACCCAGGGCCTTATCAGCCACTTCACGCTCAATAGCAACATATGCGGCATAATCCATTACCTCGATCTTACCCACGCGCTTACCCTCAATGCCCGCATCACCCGTGAGTGCACCGAGGATATCGCCGGGACGAACTTTTTGTTTCCTCCCGCCTGCAATACAAAGTGTAATGTAGGTGGGCGCGCCAAGTTTTGCATCGCTGGCTGGCAAAACCTCTATCGCCTCAGGCGCCAGTTTTTGCCCCAGGTAATCACCAAAAACGCCCAGCTTGTAGCGCTCTGAGTCGGCCAACAAGCTGAGCGCAAGCCCTTCCTTCCCGGCACGCCCGGTGCGCCCGATGCGGTGCACGTATATCTCAGGGTTATGCGGTAATTCATAGTTGATCACAGCTGAGAGGTCGTCAATGTCCAGGCCACGGGCCGCCACATCGGTGGCCACCAGTACCCGGCAACTGCGCTGTTTAAATTGCACCAGCACCTGATCACGATCTCGCTGCTCCAGATCGCCGTGCAGGGCCGCAACGGCAATACCCTGTTGGCTTAAATACCCATACACATCGCGCACAAATTGCCTGGTGTTACAAAATACCACTGCCGATTCCGGCTTGAAGTGTTCCAACATTTTCACCAGCGAATTCAGTCTGGCATTTTTTTGGCAGATAAAAAACTGCTGCTTGATATGCTGGTTGCTGTGCAGGATATCTACCGACACTTTCTCAGGTTTGCTTTGAAAACGGCTGCTCAAGGCCAGGATATCATCCGGGTAGGTAGCCGAGAACATCAGCGTCTGCCGTGCTGATGGCGTTTCCTCAATAATGGTTTCTATATCTTCAACAAAGCCCATTTCCAGCATTCGGTCTGCTTCATCCAGCACCAGGGTTTTTACCTGGCTCAGATCCAGGGTTTTCTTGCGCAGGTGATCTTTCAACCGTCCGGGTGTACCCACCACAATATGGGCACCGTGTTCCAGCGAACCTATCTGTGGACCAATGGAGCTTCCACCGGTCAGGCTGACCACTTTTATATTCTGCTGGTAGCGTGCCAACCGACGGATTTCTGTGGCAACCTGGGTGGCCAACTCCCTTGTGGGACAAAGAATCAATGCCTGGGGTACAAAGTCGCGGGGATTCAGTGCGCACAATAGGGGCACGCCGAAAGCTGCCGTTTTACCGCTACCGGTTTTTGCCTGAGCAATCAGGTCTTTGCCGGCCAGCGCAAGTGGCAGAGCCTCGGCCTGAATTGCTGTCATGGTATGGTAACCAAGACTCTCCAGGTTTTCCAACTGTGCAAGTGGCAGGGGTAGTGTTGTAAATGAAAGTTCGTTCATATCAATCGCTCTGTGGAGCGCTCCTTAATCACAATATCAAGCGGTTATTAAGATAGTGCAACTATAACAAAAGCTAGTGTGATGCTTGCCGATTTTTGAGTAACTTTAATCTGAAAACTGGGTGATAATTTCCATAAAGGCATCCCCATGGCGTTCGAGTTTAACCTCCCCGACACCATTAATGGCCAGAAACTCCTCAGAGTTCATCGGTTTTTCGAGGCACATATCCAGCAGGCTGGTATCGCCGAAGATTACATAGGGTGGAACACCCTGTTCTTTAGCCAGTTTCATCCGCAGGTCGCGCAGGGTATCAAACAGCTCCATGTCATCCGCATTCAGGTCAATGGCTGCAGGCGGTGGTTTCTTCACCAGTTTTTCTTTAACCCTGGGGCGTGCCAGCTCCAACGAGACTTCATTGCGTAGCAACCCGCGTGCCTGGGGGGTAAGTTTTAGCACCGAATAGGCAGCGATATCCTGATATAAAAACCCGCGGTGGACTAACTGGCGCACAATCGACATCCATTCGGCATGGCTGTGTTCCATGCCGATACCATAGGTGGTTAACTGCTGGTGATTGAATTTTCGCAATGACTCCGTATCTGCGCCGCGGAGTACATCAACGACATGTTTGATACCAAATGACTGACCAACCCGGTAAACACAGGATAAAATCTTGCGGGCCGCCTCGGTGGCATCAAAGCGTTCCGGCGGGTTCAAGCAGATATCACAGTTACCGCAATCGGTATCCATGTTCTCACCCAGATAACCCAACAGCACCCGGCGCCGACAGGTCAGGCTTTCGGCAAAGCCGATCATGGCATTGAGTTTGTGTGTCTCGATGCGTTTCTGATTTTCATTATTACCCTGCCCCACCTGATACCTGGCAGTACCGGCATCCGCCGTACCGTATAGCAGCAGGGCCTCGGCGGTAAGCCCGTCACGGCCCGCGCGTCCGGTTTCCTGATAGTAGCCTTCCAGGTGTCGCGGCAAGTCGTAGTGCACCACAAAACGCACATTCGGTTTATCAATCCCCATGCCGAATGCAACGGTAGCCACGACAATGGAGAGATCATCACGGATAAAGTCTTCCTGCACCTGTTTGCGTTGTTCTGCCGGCAGGCCCGCATGATATGGTGCGACTGAAAACCCTTCCAGTTCCAGCGCGCAGGCAACTTCTTCGACCCGCTTACGCGAAAGTGCGTAAATAATTCCCGAGGCATCCTGCTGGCGTTTTAAAAACTGCAGCAGCTGGGTTTGCGGCCGGTGTTTTTCGAGTACGGTATAACGAATATTAGGGCGGTCGAAACTGGTTACAAATCGTTTGGCATTTTGCAGGCCCAGCACATGCACTATATCTTCACGGGTATGCGGATCTGCTGTAGCGGTTAAGGCAATCAGCGGGACCTCGGGAAAATACTCACGCAACTGGCCGAGGGCTGCATATTCAGGGCGAAAATTATGCCCCCACTGGGACACGCAGTGGGCCTCATCCACGGCAATCAGGGCGATAGGCAGGGATTCCAGCGAACGGATAAAACCAGGGTTCATTATCCGTTCCGGCGCCACATACAAAAGATCCAGCTCCCGCTTGTGTACTTTTTCGAGAACCGATTTTGCAGCTGATGCACTCAATGATGAATTGAACAGCTCGGCGCTGACGCCATTAGCCTGGAGTGCATCCACCTGGTCTTTCATCAGGGAGATCAGCGGGGTAATCACGATCGCCATACCTTCACGGCAGAGTGCAGGCAACTGGTAACACAGCGACTTACCACCGCCGGTAGGCATCAAAACGAAGGCATCAGCGCCGTTTACCAGGCATTCAATTATTTCTTCCTGGTGGGGCCTGAAATCCTGCAGGCCAAAAACCTGATGGAGTTTTTCATGGATGATGTTCATTTACTGATTTAGCCTGGCAACAATAACTGGGATGCACAGTATAAGTGAACCCGTCAACAGAAACGGTAGGATATTTTGCTTAATACACGCAGGACAGCTGCGCTATTTCATGACAGCAATGACGCCGGCCTTTTCAACTACGTAACTGGAAGCTGGCCTCGATTTCCACAGCAATATTAAACGGCAGCGTATTCATGCCCAGGGCGGCACGCGCATGCAATCCCTTTTCACCAAATATTTTCACCAGCAGTTCTGAAGCACCGTTCATAACTTGAGGTTGCTGGATGAAATTATCGGCACTGTGGACATACCCGGTTAAACGAACCCATTGGGCAATTCGGTCAAGGTTGCCGCCGCAGGCAGCCTTCGCCTGCGAGATCACATTTAATATTGTTCGCTCAGCCGCAAATGCCCCTTCCTCTACGCTTAAGTCCTTACCCAGTGCACCCAGTAATTTCGCACCTTCGACAGGTGCCGGGCCGATGCCTGAGATATACACCATATCACCCACAATCCGGTAGGATGCATAGGTAGCAACTGGAGGCGCAAACTCCGGCAGGCTTATACCGAGCTCCTCAAGGCGCTTGTCGATACGGCCACTGGTGATCATATCCTCTACATGCTGGTCTTTTGTTTGCGCCTGAGCTGTTGCAGCCAGCCCGGCAACCCCCAGGGCCGCAGTTTGTACAAAGCCGCGGCGACTGAGTTTAGATCCAGATTTACTACTGTTGTTATTTACAGCCATGGTTTTGTCCTGTTTAATTTTGTCTTGCTTCAATCTCATTTTTAATTGCTTCAAATTTTTCTTCTGTCAGCTTAAAACGCTGTAACAACAGCAAAGCAATTATCCATAACACTATCGGTAACAGCGTATAACTCAAACGCACACCAAGCAAGGCACTCTCAGGCTGCATTTCCAGACCAGCACCTTTAATCAAACCAAAAGAAGATAACATCAGGCTGACAAGAAATGCTCCGGCTGTCATCCCGAGTTTACGGCAGAAAGCCCAGGCGCCGAAGATCGCCCCTTCCCGCCGTTCACCCGTACGCAACTCATCTACTTCTACGGTATCGGGAACCATCGCATTTGGAAACAACTGGTTAGCTGCATCGGCTGTACCGACGAACATCAGCATAAAAAATAGTGCCGTCGTTGCACCGGGGGCAATAAACAGGAAAGGTACAGGCGCCAATATACTCAGGACAAGGGCGATGTAATAGCCCTTGCGTTTAGCCATTTTCTTACCCAGCGTTACCCATATCGGCGTCAAGACTGTTGCGGTAACTGCAGCAACCGCCATAAAACCACCAATGCTGGCCTTTTCAACATTAATTACTAAAGTAAGCATGTAGAGCAGTGTAGTCGCGCTTGCCCCGATGGCCAGGTTCTGGAATAGAAACACTGTCCACAAAGCCCGAAAGGGTTTATTTTCACGCACAGCGGTTAGTTCGTCCCGAACCGAGAACTTTCCTACTGGCTTTTCCAGGCGCGGGGCATTTTTCGTTAAAAAGAAAGAAGCCAGGCCTGTAACCACAATAAACACACCGAAGCCTATTCCAACTAGGCGAAAACCGGCGATCAGGTTATCACCCCTGCCAAAAACCAGAGGGGCGGAAAACAGTACCATTAAGATTCCGACCCGGGCAGCGACCATCTTATAACCCATCAAGGAGGTGCGCTCTTCGTAATCGTCAGTCATCTCTGCCGCCATGGACGAATACGGTACATCGAATATGGTAATCGCCGTACTGGCAATAAAATACATTACTAACAGGTACATTGCCTTCTGCATTTCGCTGGCATCGCCCGGGGCAGAAAACAAACCAATCATACTCAGGCCAAGGAGTATAGAACCCAGTAGCAAATAGGGTCTGCGCCGCCCCATAGCAGACTTCGTGCGGTCGGAAATAGCTCCCATCAGCGGGTCTGTAAAAGCATCCCATAACCTGGGGGCAAGCAAAACCAGACCGGCCAGCCAGGGTGATATCCCCAGGGCCTGGGTGGCATAAAACAGCAAGAACCCAATAGTAAGACCAATATATACGGCCACTGGCAACTCACCTATCGCCCAGCCAAGCTTAATCCTGACTGGTAATTTGTGCGGATGTTGTTTCATTCAATAGAAACCTCGTTTAAAGTATTTAGTACATAAGTTCTCCATGCGGACACAGTATCGTAATGCCTGAAAAACCCTATATTGACCCTGAAATAATACCTTCACTGGAGCGCATGCAGGCAAGAATGGCATCACGCCAGCCAATGACTGCTGTCGATCCAAAGATAATTCGTCAACGGGCAAATGCTGAATTTGCCCCGTTAAACCAGCACCCGCCGAACCTGGCACTGATAAAAGATATTCAAATCGAAGGGGCTTTCGGACTGCGCAAAGCCCGATTATACGATGCCCTGGGAGAGCGGGAAGATGCCCCCGGCCTGATTTACTTCCATGGCGGTGGCTGGATTGTCGGTGACCTTGAAAGCGAAGACACCAAACTACGGCATCTCGCCATTGCCAGCGGGGTACGGATTGTGTCTTATGATTATGTACTCGCTCCTGAACATAAATTCCCCCAACCCCTGGATGATTGCGTTGCTGCTGCAAAGTCAATTCACTCGAATGCCCACAGCCTTGGTCTGGCAAGCAGGCAACTGGCCATCGGCGGGTCTTCGGCCGGCGCCAACCTCGCCCTCTCCACTGCATTAAAACTTCGTGATGAAAAACATTCATGGCTGCAATATATGCTGTTGTTCTACGGTACATATGATATGTGTGGCAAGCCACCCTCGCGCAGGCTGTTTAACAGCTTTGGTGGGGGCACCGAGGCAATGGAGTTTTTCTTCTCGCTCTACTTGCAGGGTAAGTCTGAACGCCGCAACCCGCTCGCTTCCCCACTTTTTGCTGAAATGACAGGCCTTCCACCAGCTTTTATCAATGCCGCGGGCCTCGATGTGCTGCGGGATGATAGCCGCAACCTTGTTGAAAAATTGCTGCAGGCAGGCATTGAAACGCGCTATGAAGAAGTACCGGGGGTTACCCATGGCTTCACCCTGCTGACCCATGAGGTCCGTGCAGCACGCAAAATAATCAGGACTGCGGGACAAGCCTTACACTCCGCTTTAGCTTAAATACCCACTTTATTTGTATATTTTTAGACGTTTTAATGATTGTTATTGCTCATTTGTGAATGATTTTGATTGTATTTGAGCATTACAGTAAGATAGTGTCAAATGAAACCATCAGGAAAAACACAGATCAGCGGATGAGAACCCAACTGACAAGCGCTGAAATTAGCCGCTATCGTAAAGATGGTTTTGTGAGAATAGAGAATTTTTTTACCGCCGATGAGTTATGCAAATGGCGCAAAATCATCTCCACCGCCGTGACCGCCAGGGATGAACGTATTCCCGGACGTAATGATGGCGGTGTCCTTGGTGATGAATTTTATGACAATGTTTTCACCCAAAGGGTAAACCTCTGGCAAACCAGTCCGGCTGTCAAAGAGCTGGTCTTAAACAAGGCTATCGGACAGATGGCTGCAACCCTGGAAGATATTCCAGGCATGCGACTATGGCACGACCAGGCCCTGTTCAAGGGCCCCTGGGCTAACCCGACAGCCTGGCATATTGATAATCCCTACTGGTCTTTCTATTCAAAACATGCCACCACAATCTGGATTGCCCTGGATGATGTCACCCTGCAAAATGGTGCCCTGTACTGCCTGCCCGGTGCCTATCGACAGGCAAGCTATGACAACGTTGCCATCGGCAAAAATGTGGGCTCACTTTTCAATGTATATCCCGACTGGAAAGACCGGGAACCGGTTTGCATTGAAATGAAGGCTGGTGATGCCAGCTTCCATAACGGGCTGACCCCGCACGCTGCCGGACCTAATATGACACCCCGCCAACGGCGCGCCTTTGCGATTATCTATATGCCGGACGGCTGTCGCTATAACGGCCAACGCAATGTACTGCCGCAAGCACTTTTTGAAAAGCTCAACAAGGGTGACCTGCTGAACAATAATGCATTTAACCCGATCATTTACCAGCGCTAAACTATGCCAGAAGCAGATCTCAAGACCACCTATCCTGAATCACTGCGGCGGCTGCTGATCGATATGCACATTCCGGACTGGGATACTGGTTTCCTGGAAAGATTTGATCCTGAATTAATGGCCAGGGACGCTATTAACACCGGTGCGGATGGGATTATGATTTACTTTCAGTCGCATGTGGGTTTATGCAACTGGCCCACCGAATCCGGTGAACAGCACAGGGCCTTTACGGGCGGGGATCCCATGCGGGTCCTCATCGATACCCTGAAGGATCATGGTGTCGGTATCTGTGCTTATTACAGTACTATGTTTAATACTTGGGCCTACAACCGCCATCCCGAATGGCGAATTAAACCGGCAGCGCCGGCCATCATGGGTCCGCTGCCAATGGCACGTTATGGCTTATGCTGCCCTAACAACCCAGACTATAGACAGTTTGTCCGCGCACAAGCGACCGAGATCGTACTGAATTACACCATCGACACCTTCTTTTACGACATGATGTGGTGGCCAGCAGTATGCCTGTGCGATCACTGCCAGGCCCGTTGCCTGGAAGAAACCGGGGCAGCAATACCAGCTACCGTTGACTGGAACGACCCGCAATGGTGCGCTTTCCAACAGGCCAGGGAAAAATGGATCACTGGATTTGCTGTTGAACTCAAAGAGCTGGTACACCAGCTGCGCCCCGGGACTACGGTATACCATAACTTCGCCCTGGCGATGTCGAACTGGTCTAAAGGCGTGTCCTTTGCCAGTACTGCAGGCCATGACTTTTTAGGTGGTGATTTTTACGGTGGCCGCAACGAGCAGCTGGTGATTTCAAAATTGATGCTGAATCTTTCTACCAGCCGCCCCACCGAATTTATGACCACCGTTGCCCGTAACCTGGTTGACCATGAACAACTGCAAAATCAAGCCAGCCTGGAAACCCAGGTGTTTGGTGCTACCGGGGCCAGCTCCGCTTTTTTGATGATCGCGGCAGTGGATCCCGATGGTCGCAACAACCCGGCCATGCTCAACAGGATCAAAGCTGTATTTGAAAAAACCCGCCCCTATGAAGCGTTTATCGGTGGCAACCCGATTGAAGATATCGGCGTCTATTTTTCAGATCATTCGAAAATGAATTTTGCTGATAACGGCACAGCCCTGGCACAGATGAATTGCGGTGCCAGGCCGGACTATCCGCACTTCGAGGCAGTTAAAGGTGCCTGTACCAAACTGGCGGCAACGCATCTGCCCTTTGGGGTTATTACCGGTCAACGGCTGGATCGATTAAGTGAGTATAAGCTCATCGTTTTGCCAAACTTGCTGCGGATGACGATTGAGGAAGTACATGCCTTTCGGGACTATGTTAAACAAGGTGGCAAACTGTATGCCAGCCGCCTGACCTCATTAACATTAACCGATGGTACCCAGGGGGGTGATTTTTCCCTGGCAGAGGTATTCGGCTGCCACTTTAATGGGGAAACAACAGGTCGTATCAGTTACAGCAGACCGGCATGCAAAATAGTCAGCACGACACTGCGGCCGGAACGCCAGTTAGGGCATCGCAATAGTGCAAATGAGATGACAGGAGCTGTACGCCTGCAAACGGGCAGCGGCGAGGCGTTGGCAAAGCTGAGCCTGCCATTCGGCTACCCGCATGACGGTACAACTTCTGATCAAAACTGGGCCAGCATCCATTCTGACCCACCGTGGACGCAGCTTGAAGAACCCAGCATCGTTAGCAACCGCTATGGCAAAGGTCGGGCTATTTTCTCAGCTGCCGATATTGAGGCAGGTGATAGTGAGGGCTGCAGCAAATTGTTTGTTGGCCTGATTAAAGAACTCCTGGGTGAAGCGCCTGCATTCACTGCAAACACCCATCCCGCAGTATGGATGAATGCGTTTGACCAGCCGCAACAAAACCGTTGCACCATCAGCTTCCTGAATTATCAACTGGAAACACCGGTGCTGCCAATCGCTAACATCCCGTTCGAACTCAAACCACCGGAAGGAAAGCAGTTTACCCGCCTGTTGCGCCTGCCTGAAATGACAGAGCAGCCTATGCAGCTAAACGAGGATGGACGCCTAATCGCAGAACTGCCGGAACTCAAGGCCTTTGCCATGTATGCAGCGGAGTATCAATAATGATTCGAATTGGCCTGCTCGGCGCAGCCTGGATTACACCCATGGCAATCCTCAAGCCTGCCGAACTACTCGCAGACGTGGAGGTAACAGCTGTTGCTGCACGCGATCCGCAACGCGCACATGAGTATGCCCTCGAACACGGGATTAAACATGTCGAGGCCGATTACCGGGCATTACTGGCACGTATCGACATTGATCTGGTTTACATTGCCCTGCCGGTTAGCCTGCATGCCCAATGGGCAGGACTTGCGCTGGCAGCAGGTAAACATGTCCTCTGT
Source organism: Pseudomonadota bacterium (assembly GCA_015222805.1). Lineage (GTDB taxonomy): Bacteria > Pseudomonadota > Gammaproteobacteria > Xanthomonadales > SZUA-36 > SZUA-51. The sequence continues at coordinate 16,955 of JADFVZ010000073.1, read as the reverse complement.
GAAAAACCGTTGGTGATGAATGCGCAGGAAGCCCGTGAACTTGCACTGATTGCGCAAAGTTCCGGAAAACACCTTATAGAAGCTTTCCACTACCGACATCACCCGTATTTCAAACGCATACAGGCCATAGTTGCCAGTGGAGAACTGGGCACGATCCGAACAATAACCGGCCGCCTGCATGTGCCCGTACCACCGCGTGAAGGCCAGATCCGTCACGACCCTGAAATGGGCGGCGGTGCATTAATGGATCTCGGTTGTTACCCCCTGAATATGATTCGCACGCTTTGTGGAGATGAGCCTGAAACAATAAATGCAGAGGCTATTTTCGGCACAACCGGTGTCGATTTATCGATTAAAGCCACACTAACCTTCGCCAGTGGAGTTGAAGGACTGATCGACTGCGCCATGCCGGAAACCGGGGAACTGGAGGGTGAACTGATCATCGAAGGCGAGTTGGGCCGGCTACATGCAAGCAAGCCGATACTGCCGCACCTGGGGGGTGTCCTGCATATTGAAAGCCCGCAGGGGCAGCGTGAAGAAAATGCAGATCCACAATCAACTTTTTTCTATCAACTGCAGGTAGTTGCTAACACCCTGCAAGGCGACTCCCCGGCTGTCCCCAGCATCCAGGATTCTGTCGCCAATGCCACGGTACTCGATGCGATCCGCAAAGCTGCAAATATATGAGCAAGGACAAGTAATGGCCAACAAAGAAACCATCATCAAAAATGCCCTTGAGCAGGGCCAGGGTATTTTCCGCCTGGCACCGGCCTGGGTACCCCGCTCTTTTTGTGTGCCCGGCAAGCGCCTGAAACTGCACCCGGATGATTACTACGCATTTGGTGCCAACCGCGGCGGTATAGATGAGCGTTGGCTGGCCTCAACCACCAAAGCCGATAACGGCCCGAACACCACCGCGGACGAAGGCTTAAGTTATCTGGTATTTGGCGGTGAAAAAGTCCTGTTAAAAGATGCAATCGAGCTCTTCGGAAATGACATCCTCGGCAAAGCCATGATGTATAAGTACGGGGGCTGGCCGATGTTCAGTAAGTTTTTCGACAACCAGGAACCCTTGCCGCTGCATATCCACCACAACGACACCTATGCCGCAAAGGTTGGCCAGCAGGGAAAACCCGAAGCCTATTATTTTCCGCCACAGCTCAACAGCCACGGCGGTTATTTTCCGTATACTTTTTTTGGTTTGAACCCCGAAGTCAGCCGTGATGATATCCGTAAGTGCCTGCTAGACTGGACCACTGCGGACAACGGCATCCTCTATCATTCCAAAGCCTATAAGCTAAAACTCGGCACCGGCTGGAATGTTCCTGCCGGCATCCTGCATGCCCCGGGCTCGCTGTTGACCTACGAGCCGCAACGAGCTTCTGATGTCTTCGGCATGTACCAGAATATTGCCTGGGACCGCTACCTGCCGCGTAACCTGCTGGTAAAAGATGTGCCGGGAGAACACAAGGACGATGTAGAGTATTTACTCGACATTATTGACTGGGACCTCAACCTTGACCCTGATTTTCATGCACAGCGTTTTATGGCGCCCAAACCCGTTCGAGCTGTCGAGGAAATGCGGGCTGAAGGTTACCAGGAAAAGCATATTATCTATAAAGCTAAAGAGTTTAGCGCCAAAGAACTCACGGTATTCCCGGGATGTACCGTTAACATTAAAGACGATGGCCCTTATGGCCTGATTGTCACCCAGGGCAGCGGTACTTTCGGAGCGCATGCAATCGAATCACCTGCCCTTATCCGCTTTGGTGAAATGACCCAGGATGAATTGTTTGTGTGTTCATCTGCTGCAGAAAATGGGGTAACAATAACTAACACCAGTGCCAGTGACAATCTGGTCATGCTGAAACATTTTGGCCCGAAAGACTGAATCATTATTCAGCATATAAATAACATACAATCAAATAAATAATTTACAGGAAATATAATTATGGGAATGACACGACGGAAATTTGTGATTGGCGGGGCAGTCGCCTTAGGTGCTATCGGAATTGGGGCATACTTTAAACTGCGCCCGGTACCGGTCGTCCTTGGCTTTGAACCCGATCCTGAAATGCTGATAAAAGCCAAAGCACTGATCGCCAGGCACCCGAGTTTTGACCTGCATGCACATCCCGGCCTCAGCTTTGCCAGGGGTGCCACCGGCCTCTCGCCAATGATGAAGATGTACTCGCTTAAAGCCGGCTTTGAAGATAAGGCGGTTGCTGATATGCAGGCAGGCGGGATGAATGCCGTGACTTTCTGTACTGTGGCAGATTTCCAGCTACTCGACCTGGTGAAAGGTAAAGGTCTGGTTTCAACCCGTGAATTTGAACCGGGTGAGGCCTGGGCAAGCTACCGTACACAAATGGATAACCTGCTGGAACTGGGCAAAAGCGGACTGGTCCAGCCGGTGTTTAATACCCGCGATATCCTGCAGGCGCGCGCCGATGGCAAAACGGCTGCCTTATTCGGCAGCGAAGGTGGTGATTTCCTCGGCGGCAGTGTTGAGCGTCTGCATGAGTCATATGCAGACGGCCTGCGGGTGATTAACCCCATGCATTACCACCATAACGAACTGGGTGACATCATGACCGCCGAGCCTAAGCAACACGGCCTGACCCCGGCAGGCAAAGCCATTATCAAAGAAATGAACAGCCTGGGTATGGTTATTGACGGGGCCCATTCATCCCTGGACAGCCTTGCACAAATCCTCGATATAAGCGACAAACCCATCTTCTGTTCACATACCCATATATTAAGCGAGGGACAGGTAATGCCACGGTTTATTTCCAAAGAGTTGGCACTGCGCATTGCTGAGGCCGATGGAGTGATTGGTGGCTGGCCAGCCGGACTGGGCATTTCCACCATGGATGGCCTGATTACCCGGATCCTGGAGTTGGTGGATCTTGTCGGTGTTGACCATGTTGGCCTGGGTACCGATATGGATGCCAATTACAAACCGGTCTGGGATGACTACGCAGACTTCCCGCTGGTGGTCATGCGCATGCTGCAACGCGGCCTGAATGAAGATGAAGTAGCTAAGATTATCGGCGGCAATGGCCTGCGGGTGCTGACTGCGGTTACCGGGCAATAAGCAGGTCGCTTGTGAAGGCGTTCACAAAAAAGGCTATAACTGCCAGTATCTGCCTGTTTGTATCAACTGCCGGCAGTGCACAGGAAAACCCGAATAAATTGCTCTGGGGTGACACCCATTTGCACAGTAATTTATCAGTCGATGCCTATATCTTTGGCAATAACACTGCCGATGCGGATACCGCCTATCGGTTCGCCAAAGGCGCACCGGTTATCCACCCCTTCCACCGGGCTAAAGTACAACTGGAAACACCGTTGGATTTCCTCGCGGTTACAGATCATGCTGAAATGCTGGGCGTTCCCTACAGCCTGTTCAATCAAAAAGATAAGCGCCTGGTCGATACCCGCCTTGGCCGGCGCCTGGTTGAACTGCGAGAAGCCGGTGAACGCGGCCATGCGGCCCGGCTGATTGTCTGGGGCATGAACTCTGCCGGGCTTGATCAAGCCGAGCGAACTGTGGAAATCCCCGCAAGCGATAAAATCAGTCGCTGGTTCAGGGATTTATTCGGCCTGGATTCTGATATCAGCCAGGACATGCAATGGATTTCGTCCGACCCCAGCCTGGTGGATGATTTATTTGTCGAGGATATTGCCCGCTCCCATTGGCAGGCCAATATTGATGCTGCCGAACGCCATAACCAGCCGGGGAAATTTACTACCCTGATCGGCTGGGAGTACTCTGCCACCCGTGACGGTGCCAACCTGCACCGGGTGGTACTGATGCCCGAAGGTGCGGAAACCGCCAAACAGTTCCTGCCCTTTTCTTCCATAGACAGTATCAACCCGGAAGATCTCTGGAGTTGGCTGGATGAAATCTCCAGCCAGACCGGTGCCGATTTTGTTTCCATCCCGCATAATTCAAACGTTTCCAAAGGGCAGATGTTTGCCCTCGTCAACATGGCTGGCGAGCCCATCGATGCCGCCTATGCCCGCCAGCGCGCCAGGTGGGAACCGGTGGCTGAAGTCACCCAGATAAAAGGCACATCAGAAACCCACCCAGTGCTTTCTCCGGATGATGAATTTGCTGATTTTGAGTTCTTCCCACACCTGCTGGAAATGCGTGCGGATAAATCACAAATACCCACAACAACCAATGGTGATTATATTCGTGGTGCGCTGAAGGTCGGACTCGCAATTGAAAAGCAATTGGGTATTAACCCCTATAAACTCGGCATAATCGGCGCAACCGACAGTCATACCGGTCTGGCATCAGCTGAAGAAAATAACTTCATGGGCAAAATGGCACTGGATTCCATTCCGGAAAACAAACAACGCGGCCTCGGGCGTTTATCCGGCTGGTCGATGTCGGCCTCGGGGCTGGCAGGCGTCTGGACACGGGAAAATACCCGTGAAGAAATCATCGCCGCGTTTAAACGCCGTGAGGTATACGGCACCACAGGGCCCCGTATCGCGGTACGCTTTTTTGGCGGTTACGGTTTTTCTGAAACAGATTTAAGCAGCCACGATCTTGCGGGCATTGGTTATAGTAAAGGGGTACCTATGGGCGGCACCCTGTCCGCCAATCCGACAGCAATTCCTTCTTTCCTTATCCAGGCCGCCAGGGATCCGAATGGCGCCAACCTTGATCGTATCCAGATAGTTAAAGGCTGGCTCGACAATACCGGAACCAGCCAGGAAAAAGTGTTTGATATCGCCTGGTCAGGAACGCGGTCAAAGGATGGCGAGGGCAAATTGCTGGCAGTAGGTGACACCGTTGATCGAAGTACAGCCCGTTATCAAAACACGATTGGCGTACCGGAGTTAAGCGCCTGGTGGCAAGATCCCGAGTTTGACCCACTCCAAAGTGCTTTCTATTATGCCCGCGTGCTGCAGATACCAACCCCGCGCAATTCCCTGTATGACTCTCTGGCACTGGACAAGGCTCCTCCGGAAAACTACCCGCAGGTCATCCAGGAACGCGCTTATTCATCTCCGATCTGGTACCAGCCTTAAGCATGAAACTCAGCTCTGGAATTCAGCCAGCTGTTTGATATGCGCAACCGCACTGCGCCCAAGTGAAGGCAGGTCGTAGCCACCTTCCAAACAGGAGATCAGCCGACCCCGCGCATATTTATCAGCCAGCTTTACCATCTCCTGGGTAAACCAGGCATAGTCTGCTTCCAGTAGTTTAAAACCGCCCATATCATCTTTCCAATGCGAGTCAAAACCGGCGGAGATAATGATCAACTCGGGTTTGAATTCATCCAGGCGAGGCAACCACTGCTGTGCTACCGCCTGCTGCCAGATTTCTCCAGAGGTCCCGGCAGGCATCGGCAGGTTGATAATATTTGGCACATCGGTATCAGCACCGCTATAGGGATAAAACGGATGCTGGAATGATGATCCAAACAGGATCCGTTGATCGCCGCTGAATATGTCTTCAGTGCCATTACCGTGATGCACATCAAAATCAAGGATGGCAACCCGCTGCAAGTCATACTTTTCCAAAGCATAGGCTGCACCAACGGCAACATTATTAAAAATACAAAACCCGGCAGCTCGGCTTTTACCGGCATGGTGGCCGGGCGGGCGGATATTACAAAATGCCTGACTATGTTTACCGGTCATTACCAGGTCGACAGCCTTGAGCATAGCGCCTGCACTGCGCAGGGCGGCGTTGAGGGTATGTGGATTCATCCATGTGTCACCATCGAGCATGGTGTAACCCTGCTGTGGTGCCAGCCTAAACACCTGCTCAACATACTCTCGAGTGTGAACCCGGTAGAGATCGTGTTTTCCTGCCTTCGGTGCATCATAATGCGACAGCACACAGTCAAGTCCGGAGGTAATCAACTGATTGTTGATTGCGCCCAGCCTGCCCGCCGATTCCGGGTGCGAACCTGTACCGTTCTGATGAAGCGTACAATCGGGATGGCTAATTACTGCTGTCATAGGTAACCGGGGTAATCTGAAGTCGTTCTACGTACACTTTAGCACAAAAAAAGCGCATAATAATTCGTTCACTCAGCGACCAATGAGCACAGATGAAAATAATTCTATACGCCATTCCAGGCTTCATTATCCTGATCCTGTTTGAGTGGATATATGGTCTTATCAGGAGCCGGAATACTTACCGTGTAGCTGACACCATCACCAGCATATCTCTCGGTAGTATCAGCCGCTTGCGCGGTATCCTGGTACTCGGTTTTGGTGCCTGGTTTTATGCCCGGGTTACCGATGATTACCGACTGATCGATTTTCCTGATACAGGCGTTGCTATCTGGTTGTTTGCGATTGTTGCCTATGATTTCTCCTATTACTGGTTTCACCGGGCCAGCCATGAAATCAACCTGTTCTGGGCGGCACATGTGGTTCACCATCAAAGTGAAGATTACAACCTCGGTACCGCCTTGCGGCAATCAGGCAGCGGTCTGTTTGGATTTATCTTCTACCTGCCATGGCTGTATCTCGGCATTCCGCTGGAAATATTTTTAGCTAGTGCGGCTATCAACCTGGTCTACCAGTTCTGGGTGCATACCGAGCATGTAGCTAAACTCGGACCTCTCGAAGCCATCTTTGTTACCGCCTCAAACCATCGGGTACACCATGCGCAAAACAAGATTTATATAGATCGCAACTACGGTGGTATATTTATCATCTGGGACCGATTGTTTGGTAGCTTCCAGGAAGAACTGGCAACCGAGCCCTGTGTTTACGGCCTGCGGAGCGCGCTAAAAAGCTATAACCCGTTCTGGGCCAATATACATATCTACTGGTATACCCTGCTGGATTCCTGGCATGCACCGCATTGGCTGGACAAAATCAAAGTCTGGTTTAAAGGACCCGGCTGGCGGCCAGCCGGTCTTGAGAATTCACGATTGAAAACAGCGACCCCGCTTGAAGACTTTCAAAAGTACCAACCACAAATTTCAAAGCCCGCCAAACTGTATGCTTTTTTTCAGTTCTTTTGCACCACCCTGGCGAGTACCGGCCTGCTGCTGGTAGCAAAGAGCTGGGATTCAGAACCGTTAATCCTCACCAGCGGACTGCTGTTCTTTAGTTTTTACCTGATGGGTACCTGGACAGACGGCAGCAAACTTGCGCCTGTACTTGAGTGGTTAAAACTGGCACTGGTCTTTATAATACCGGCCTATCTGCCGCTGAACGGCTTGGTAATAATACTGTTTCAGGCCTATCTATTAATCAGTGCAATAGCCCTGATGTACCTGTCGATATACCCTTACCTGCCTAGCAATAAGCAGGTAATAAAACAGCGTCAATAATCAAAATCAAATGGACTCAAAATGATATTTAATCAAAAAGCCCTGCTTGTGTCGATACCCTTTTTATTCACCCTTGGCCTGTCATCCTGTGAACAGGCCACGAGTCCTGCGCCCGCCAAACCAGCCGCCTCTGCAACAACTGAATATCCGGTTTCGAAAGCCGCTGCCGCAGTTACCGCAGTCGCCGACCGTTATTACGCCGGGGTACTCGAACGCACACCCGAAACGGCCTATTTCTCAGGCATCGAGCTTGAGCGTCATGACGGCATGGAAGATAACTCTCCCGTAGGCCGAACCTTAGCTGCTGGTGAAGTGGACGCCATGCTGCACGACCTTGAGCAGATTGATATCGCCGCACTAATTGGCAAACCGGAATGGATAACCCACGCCTACCTGCTGCAAACCCTGCACTCATCGGTCGCCCAACGGATATGTCGCGCCGAGTTATGGAATGTTAGCCAGATGGGCAGCTGGCATACTGCTTATTCGCAAATTGCCCAGTTACAGCCGGTTGGCAGTACTGAATCCAGGCTGCAATCCATCACCCGCTGGTCAAAACTGGCTGCCTATATTGATCAGGAAATTAACAACCTCAAGTTGGGCCTGGAACTTGGCTATTCCGCACCAAAAGCGGTCGTTCAACGAGTGGTTGATCAGTTTGACGGCCTGCTGGCCCTGAAAATTGAAGATTCGCCCTTTTATTCCCCTGCCAGCCGGGATGATGATGCCGCCTTTACCCGGGCAACCCGCAAAATTGTTGCCGAACAAATCTATCCCGCCTTACAGCATTATCGGGATTTCCTCGCCGGTATTTATCTAACGGCTGCACGGTCAGAACTGACTGTCACCGCCAACCCCGATGGGCTGGCCTGCTACCAGGCCCTGCTGCAAAGTTATACGACACTGGAACGCAGTGGTAAAGAAGTTTATGAATTGGGCCAGGCAACCGTATCCGCAAACAAATCCAGGGTAATCGAGCTGGGTCTGGCGACCTATGGGCTGGATGATTTTGCCGCAATTATTGAAAAGGCAAACAACGACCCTGCAGACGGCTTTGCCAGCAAGGAAGAATTGCTTCAGTTTTCACGTGATACTGTCCAACAGGCAGCCGTTGAAATGCCGAAATGGGTGGGTAGCATGCCCTCACAGGGTGTCGAAGTTGTACCGTTTGAAGAGCATGAGGAAGGCACCGGCATGTCTGCCCATTATCGCCCCGGCAGTGCCGACCGCCCGGGTGAATACCGAATTCCGCTGAACCTTCCTGAAGAGCAATCCCGTGGCAATGCCGAAACCGTTGCCTTCCATGAAGCCTGGCCCGGCCACCACCTGCAGGTTGCCATCGCACAATCGGTTGAAGGACTGCACCCGGTGACCCAGATTATCTGGTTCTCGGGCCCCGGCGAAGGCTGGGCACGTTATGCCGAAGGCCTGGCAGAAGAAATGGGCTTGTACCGTACCACCACTGGCCCGATAACCCGCCGTGCCTGGCCCGCCCGCGGCATGGTTGTTGATCCGGGCATACACCTGTTCGACTGGTCACGTGAACAGGCAATCGCCTACCTCAAAGAATCCGGTCGCTATCCAGGCAGCCTGGCCGAGCAGATGGTTGACCGTATTGCCATCCTTCCCGGGCAGCTAACAGCCTACGATTCCGGCGGGCTGGAAATTATAGCCCTGCGTAAAATGGCTGAAAAAACCATGGGAGATGATTTCGATATCCGTGAATTCCACGATCGGGTGCTGGAAAACGGTACGATTCCGCTAATCCAGCTGCGCAGTCATATCGAGAACTGGATTGGGGAGTACCAGGCGCAACAGGAAGTACAGGAATAGTTGCTAGATCGACAAGCTGATAGAGTTTTCAAACAACATCAGAACACCAATACCGATAGTCAGGCAACCTACCAGCACCTGGAAACTATTGTGTGCCCAGGTCAGTTGTTTAGCAAACAGCCGCATAGGCAAGGTAATGGCAACCGACAGCAGTGCCATTCCCAGCATTGAGCCAATTCCGAACAGCAGGATATACAGCATGCCTTGCAGTGCGGACGTGCCGGCATCAAATGTCAACAGGATCACTGCTGCCGAGCCGGCCATACCATGCATCAGTCCCACCATCAGGGCACGTACAGGAAATGCCTGACTGTGTTGATGGTCATGCTTTAATTCCTGATGCCGGGATAATCGCTGGCCGGCATGTGAATGGGCATGGAAGTGGGCACCACCATTTTCATGCTGGTGTGAATGGAAATGAACCTTGTTGCGAATCACCCGACGGAGAACATCGCCACCTAGCACGATCAACATGATACCCACGGCTAATTCCAGTTTTTTTGCCAGATAGCCTGGAATGACTGTATCCATAAAAATAACAATGGCACCAAACACAAACAGGGTAATGGTATGTCCTATTCCCCAGGCAACCCCCTGTCTAATGCTGTGACTCAATGACTGTTTACGGCTGCTTAATGAAGCAACGGCGGCCACATGGTCAGCTTCAAGGGCATGGCGCAACCCCAGCAGCAACCCCAGCAGGAGTAAATTCAGCATATTGCCACCCAGGCTGAGCTCAGACAATTATTCACCCCCCGTAAACTGACCACGCAGCAAAGCCCTGCGTCCGAAAGTCTTGTTAACCGGTTTTTTTTCAGTCGTTACATTAATGGGAATACTGTTTGCATGTGGCTCAATGGTAGCAAAGTCATCCAGGTTCACTTCCGGTGTTTCTTCACCGCGCATGATACGACCCAGCAGGTCTTCATCAATCGGATCTTCCGCATCCGCTTCAGACTCAAGCAGCAATTTATCGATAAAATCCTGCGCTGCCGTCAGCGCCTGTTGCTGATTGGAAAATGCATTCATTGGCGAATGCAGGGAATGGGTCTGGCAAGCACCAATTCCGTCAAATTCGTTAACCATAAATTTGATTTTTTTTTCAGGGAATAGATGTGGTATCTTGCGCCCAAGCGCAAGCTTACTCCAGTCTTCATCTTCAGCCGGGAACAGGATCACAGTCATCAACCAGGGGGTGATAACAACTCCGATTACCCTTCCTTCAAAGCGTTGAAAACCCAGGGTCTGAACATTAATTCCAGGATTCAAAATCGGAATACCCTGCATACTTTCATGCTGGATCCTGGTAAACGCCTGCTCTACTGCCAGGGCAACATCCTGGGTAGTATCCTTGATATCCGTCACTGACTATCTCCCAGTCCGGGAAAATATTCATCGATGTTAATGTTGGTCTCCCCTGACATAATAGCTGTAAGTCCATCCAGGGCTTTATCAATATTGCGGGCATCATCTTCAGTCAGTACTTCCCTGGCCGAACCCAGGAAACTCAAAAGCCAGGTACCCTTCGGCTGCGCACCAATCAGCATCATATTGACTTGTTCTTCACCGTTACGGCCACGGCAGGTTGCCATATACTCACCCGCCTTAACGACCTGTACCGGTATGCCTATGCACATGCGGCAAATTTTTCCAGCTCAGACTGTTTTTTCCAGTGGCCGACAAGCGGTTCACTGCGTAATTGCAACGCAATACCCAGGCTGGCTAACTCTGATACCAGGCCACTGACCATGGTATCGAGACCGGCCTCTGCTTCGACTGATAACCCCAGTTTGTTTTCCAGGGAGTGCGGCACCATTCCGATAATAGCTACATGCTCAGGTGCTTCTGCCTTCAACTGCAAAAGGGCGAGTAATTCAGACAGTCCCAATTGGTGATTTGAGATTTTCGTCTGGAAAAAAACCGGGATATCTTCATTAGCAATACGCACTACTGTACCAAAGGGATCACCGGTATTAACTCCGTCTGCAACAATCAACTGCGTGCAGTTACGAATCGGATCGAATAATTCCATTCCGGTCGTACCGCCGTCGAGCACACTGACGCCCGGCGGGATAATGTACCGGCTTTCCAGTTCTTCCACTGCACGAACACCAACGCCCTCATCCTGCATCAGGACATTACCCAGGCCAATCACCAGGGTATTAATTTTTTCTGAACACATAGATTAGAGCACCTTAACCTTGACGATTTCCTTCTGTTCGGTATCCACCATGTGAATCGCACAGGCAATACATGGATCAAAGGAATGAATCGTACGCAATACTTCGAGTGGTTTTTCAGGATCTGCAATCGGGGTTCCCAGCAATGAGGATTCATACGGCCCTATTTGACCATCGGCATCCCTGGGGCCGGCGTTCCAGGTACTCGGTACTACCGCCTGGTAATTCTTGATTTTGGCATCTTCAATTACCACCCAGTGAGACAAGGCACCACGCGGTGCCGCGTGAAAACCAACACCTTCAATTTCACCCTTGGGGAATACCGGCGAGTTAAACGTATCTGTGTCACCGGTACCGATATTATCAACCAGGCGCTGCCATAAATCATGCAGGGTATCCAGCATGACCCCACAGCGGATCGCTCGGGCAGCATGCCGTCCAATGGTTGAGTGTACGGCAGCCAGTGGAATATCTGGGTTTCCGGAAACGGATTTTAAAATCCCCATAGTCTGGTCCAGGTATTTTGTATAACCTTCATGCCCGGCAGTAACACCAACCAATACATCGGCAAGCGGGCCTACTTCCGCGCGCTTGCCGTAGAAAGTTGGGGCTTTAACCCAGGAGTACTTACCCTCATCCTGGAAGTCCGTATACTGCGGATTGGTCTCACCTTTGAATGGATGCAGCGCTGCCTCACCTTCATACCATGCATGCCTGGAGCTTTCGGCCACACCATCACGGAAATACTTATCATTAAAGGTTTTGATGGGTTTCATTGTTGACAGGTCGGCATTTTCGATAAAGCCACCCGGCAGGAGAAATTCAGTACCCGTAGTATCGATCGGGCAATCGGGAACCGTCAGGTAATTGGTCACACCACCACCAAGCCCGGCCCAGTCAAGATAGAACGCACCAATCGCCGGGACATCTGTCATATAAGCTGATTTTACAAAATGATCCAGCTTATCGATAAAGCCTTTGATCAACATCAGCCTTTCAATATTGAGTACTGAGGGGGCATCATGACCGATTGAGTTACTCACACCACCTACTGCCACATTCTGGATATGCGGGCTTTTGCCGCCGAGAATCGCAACAATCTTGTTGGCATGGTTCTGCACATCCAGCGCCTGCAAGTAATGGGCAACACCGAGTAAGTTAACCTCGGGTGGCAATTTCATCGCCGGGTGTCCCCAGTAACCGCTGGCAAACGGCCCAAGCTGACCAGTGCCGACAAAAGTTTTCAATCTTTCCTGCACTGCCTTCATTTCATGCGGGCCATTAAGTGACCAGTCGGACAGTGATTCAGCCAGTTTTGAGGTTGCCACCGGATCGGCAGATAACGCAGACACCACATCCACCCAGTCAACCGCAGACAAATGATAAAAATGGACGATATGATCCTGGACAGCATGCGCCGTCTGGATAATATTCCTGATCAGTTGCGCGTTTAAGGGAATTTCCATCTGCAGGGCGTTTTCGACTGCACGCACGGAAGTAATCGCATGTACCGTGGTACAGACGCCGCAAAAGCGCTGGGTATATGACCAGGCATCCCGGGGGTCGCGCCCGATCAGGATTTGTTCAATACCGCGCCACATCTGCCCCGAAGCCCAGGACTTGGTGACCTTACCATCATCTACTTCCACATCGATGCGAAGATGACCTTCGATTCGGGTAATTGGATCAACTGTAATACGTGTGGTCACAATAAAATCTCCTAATAATATCGTCTTTAGCTATGCTTCTCGCGAGGCAGTACAGGTAATGTTTTAACCACAATCAGAAAGACCATGATCTCAAGTGAGATAATCCCCAGGGTTACCATCATCTCTGGCATAGATGGGAAATAACTGTATCCGGGGCCGGGATCAAAGGTTAGCAAAAAGGCATCGAAACGGTAGAGCGCCCCACCCAGCAGCATGGAAATCGCTGCCAGTAACAATTTACCGCCATTAGCCCTGCGTACAGGTGATATCAGAATATAAATGGGTACAACAAACAGGACTGTTTCCAATAGATAAAGCAGCGATGCCATGTCACCCTTAAATAAGTAAGCAACATTCCCCTGAATCAGTAACAAGCTGAAGCGGACGGCTAAAAAAGTAATCAGTAAGCCAACTATTGCTTTACCCAGGCCTCTAAGCAACGGAGTTTCCGAAACACGATTGAAGCCGACAGACACAAACGCACCCTCGAAGACTACGATGGAAAAACCCATCGTTAATGCAGAAATGATAGCCATCAGCGGCTGGAACTGCCATGTCTGCCAGAGTGGATGGACTTTATGTCCCATCGCAATCAATAAGGTTCCGAGGGAAGACTGATGCATAGTAGGCAAAAGCACACCGAGAGCAATAAAGAAAAACATCATTTTATTGACTCTGTTTAACAATTTTTTCGAACCGATTTTTTCCAGGAATGCAGGTGAAAACTCGATCGCCAGCACACCGATATAGAGGGCTACACATAAACCAACTTCAAGAAGAACCGAATTGAAATTCCAGTGCCAGGGTAAAAAGATATTATAGAACTGCCACCAGCGCCCCATATCGAAAAAAGCCCCAAAACCACCCAGGGCATAACCTAACAGGCTGGTTAACAGTGCTGGCCGGACCAATGGATGGTATTTACCTTTATTGAGTACATAAACAGTAAGTGCAACCGCATAACCGCCACAGGCAAAAGCCGTACCGATAACGACATCGTATACCACCCAGATCCCCCATGAAAAACCACCATTCAGGTTACTGATCGAACCCATGCCCAGAATGAAACGCTCTGCCATGAAGTAAAAACCAATTAGAAACACAATCAGGAAAAAAATGAACGGCCTGGTGAAATACTTCCCTCCGACTGGCTGATAGGCACTCATGAGTTACCTCCCTGATCCTCAGTATCTTCATTTATATTTTTACGAATTACAAAAGACAGTCCCGCAAGCGCTATTGCAGGCAAGGCGAGGTAATTGTAGATGCTGTGTTGAACGCCTTCTGCTATGGATGCCGAAGAACGTTCTTTCAAAGGCGGCATGCCAAGCTTGTCAAACGGAATAGCCGAAATGTGCATCACATTAGTACCGCCGGCTTCTTTTTCTCCCCAGATATGTTGCTGGTAGGCGGGTATGGCTTTCTCGTGGTAATGATCAGGTTTGGACAAATCACCGCGAGGGTAGTTATAAATCTCACCCTCTTTCATTGCCATCCGCTGTTTGGCTTCCTTGAGCAATTCTTTACGCGTACCAAAGAGCGTAGCACCGGTGGGACAAGCTTCAGCACAACCTGTCATCTGGCCGTTATTGATGCGCTCAACCCCTGCCTGGTTGCACATCTGGCACTTCTGGATCTGGCCAAAGGCTTCATCATATTCAAACTGAGGTACATTGTATGGACAGCCGACCATGCAGTTACGACAGCCAATACAGGCATCGGCATGGTAGGTAACAATTCCAGTCAGCGGATCCCGCCGCATCGCAGTAACCGGACAGACTGAAACACAACCGGGGTCAACACAGTGCATGCAACTGCGTTTCTCAAAACAGAAACCGTCTACTTCCTGGTCTTTAGATTCTGCTGTGCCATCTTTATAAACCTTAATCACATTCAGTGTCTTAGGCGACAGGTCACGGGCAGAATCCCAGGATAGCTTGTCGCCTTCAATCACAGGCGGCATGCTATTGACTTCTTTGCACTTGGATACACAGGCTTTACAGCCCACACATAAGGTCGAATCGAACAGCATACCAACCGCATTTTCAGCAGGCTCCAGGTTGGGTCTGGCCAGGGCAGTTTCCGGTCCGCAGACAACTGCGGCACTTGCCGCTGTCGCCTTAATAAAATCTCTACGTTTCATGCTCTACCTCTCCCCAAATTCACCTATTCATCAGCGTCTGATGTATCTTTTTCATTAACTTTCCTGGCGGTAACGAGACCTGCACCGATTGCGGTGCCGACAGCGGCACCCGCCAGTGCTGCTGTAGTTGCAGTGACACCCTGAGGTCCTTCCCGGTCATCAATTTCAGGGAAAGTATTGGGAGGTGTATGGGTTAATACATCAGACAGGCTGAATAAAGGTTTGGCAAAACCAACACCCTGTTCGGAACAGCCAAAACACGGAGCGCCAACACCAACAGGCCATACTCCGCCGCCTACATTGTTATATTCGAGACTGGGACAGTTGTTATAGGTTTCCGGACCTTTACAGCCCATCTGATACAGGCACCAGCCCTTCTTATGTCCTTCATCACCAAAATCCTTGGCAAAACGTCCAGCATCAAAATGCGGGCGCCGATAGCAATTTTCGTGGATCAAACGACCATAAGCCCATTTGGGACGGCCTTTATCATCTATAGGTGGTAATTTGCCGTAAGTAACAAAAAATAATACAGTGCCAATAAAATTAGCAGGATTTGGTGGACAACCGGGTATCGTTACCACCGTCTTATCCTTCAAAACCTCGGGTGCACCCTGGGCTCCTGTTGGATTTGGCGATGCTGATTGCACTCCGCCCCAGCTGGCACAGGAACCGTAAGCCACAATGGCCGCCGCATTCTCAGCGGCTTCGTGGGTAATATCCAACATGGTTTCACCACCAATCTTGCAGTAAATACCATTGTCTTTTACCGGAATTGCTCCTTCAATCACCAACAGGTATTTGCCCTTGTTCTCGAGCATGGTTTTTTTCTTGATATCTTCAACCTGATGGCCAGCCCCAGCATCCAGGGTTTGGTGGTAGTCCAGAGAAATTAAATCAAGGATTAAATGTTCAAAGCTAGGCTGTTCTGAGCGCAGCAAGGCTTCGGTTGGTCCGGTACATTCCTGACCGTGCAGCCAGATAACAGGTGGGCGTTTTTTGGGATCAGCAACAGCTTCTGCCATTGCCATTGCCGCGCCCGGAGGCAAACCCAGGGAGGCTGCAACACCGGCACAAAATTTTAGAAATACCCTTCTGGAAACGCCAAGTCGTCTAGTTACCTCTGAAAAATCCATTTCTAAAAAATCAATTTCTCTTTTGGACATGTTATCCCTCCTGAATAGGACTTATATTTTGCGAATCTTCTGCTACGTATTTTTTCTACTTATACACGCAAAATACCCGGAACTTATTGACCGGGGTCAATAAGTTGCAAGTTGGTTCGTGCAAGGCCAGCCTTATTAAAAGTCAATAAGACTAAGGTCGTATAAATTAAATTTCCAGTAAACGAACAGCCTGGTTTGCCTACATAGCAAGTAAATATAAATCAATCAGGAATGGCGTAAACTGCGAGGATTCTCGCATTTGAATTTCATGTAAGATAATAGCCATGAACAATATTGAGGGCCAAATTTTCATTGACATAGACCTGCATAACAACAGGGTCTCAGGCGTAAATATTTCATCAACCCGACCACTACAGCTGCAAAATATATTAGTCGGCAAAACACCTGAACAAGCTATGTCGATCATACCTTTGATGTATAACATCTGTGGTTCAGCCCAATCACAGGCTGCATTAATTTCAATTCAACAGGCCCAGCAGCTTGATCCAGACCCCAAATTGCAGATCGCACGCAATATGTTGTTACTTGTGGAAATTGCAAGAGAACACCTGCTACGGATATTCCTTGATTGGCCAAAACTATTT
>JADFVZ010000072.1 GCA_015222805.1 Pseudomonadota bacterium | reverse complement strand
GTGGCGGCAGAGGGTGGGGCGGCTGGTGTTTCCAAAGATGAAGACAGCTACGCCAAGCATTTTGATGATACGGTTTCCGGCGGTGACTGGTTATGCGACCAGGATGCGGTTGAATATTTTGTCCGCGAAGCACCGAAAGAACTGACCCAGATGGAACAATGGGGCTGTCCCTGGTCACGTACCGAAGACGGCCGGGTTGCAGTACGCCCCTTTGGCGGAATGAAAGTAGAGCGCACCTGGTATGCCGCAGATAAAACCGGCTTCCATATGCTCCACACATTGTTCCAGACCTCGCTTAAATACCCCGGTATTGAGCGCTTTGATGAATATTATTCAACTGAAATTATTACCCAGGACGGCCAGTGCCATGGCGTGACCGCGCTGGATATGCGCAGTGGTCAAATGCGCTTTTTCCGTGCCAAAGCAGTGATTATTGCTGCCGGCGGTGCCGGTCGTATCTTCCCCTTTACCACCAATGGTGCAATTAAAACCGGTGATGGTATGGCCATGGCTTATCGGGCCGGTGTACCGCTGAAAGACATGGAATTTGTTCAATATCACCCCACCGGATTACCCGGAACCGGTATTTTGATTACCGAAGGTTCGCGTGGCGAAGGCGGTATCCTGGTGAATAAAGACGGTTACCGTTACCTGCAGGACTACAACCTTGGTCCGCCGGACCCATGGCCACGGAAAAAAGCCATGGAGTTGGGACCGCGTGACCGCCTGTCACAGGCATTCTGGCATGAACAGAAGAAAGGCAATACAGTAGACACTGCCTTTGGTGATGCCGTACTCCTCGACCTGCGTCACCTGGGTGAAGAGAAGATCAATGAACGCCTGCCAATGGTGCGTGAACTGGCGATGAGCTATATGAGCGTGGATCCGGTTAAAGAACCGATTCCAGTGCGTCCGGTGATTCATTACACCATGGGCGGTATCGATACCGATATCAATTCAGCCACACCGATGCCGGGGTTATATGCGGCCGGTGAGTGCGCCTGTGTCAGTATCAACGGCGCCAATCGTCTGGGTTCCAATTCACTCACTGAATTACTGGTGTTTGGCAGACTCGCTGGTAGAAATGCAGCTAAACATGTTGCTGCCTACGAGGTATCTGTCGATGAAGACCAACTGCTCGCCAGCGCGCAGCAAGCCGTTGACGCAGTCATGGGCCTGTTCCAGCGTAAGGGCAGTGAATCCATTCCCGACTTACGGGCTGAGATGAATAAAATCATGGAAGCAGGGGCCGGTATTTACCGTAGTGAGGAAACCCTGGCGACAGCGGTCAAAGAAATGGCTGTGATTAAAACCCGCTTTGAGAATATCGAGCTGGTAGATAAGAGCAATGTTTATAACACCGACCTGGTGCAAGCGCTTGAACTGGGATCGATGATAGATGTTGCCCGGGCGATGGCAGTATCTGCGCTCAACCGGCGCGAATCACGCGGTTCGCATCAACGGCTGGACCATGTCGAGCGCAACGATGAAGATTTCCTGTGTCACACGCTGGCAACTTATGCCGGTGATGAGAACCCCACAATTGACTATCGCGACGTGATTATTACTACATCACAACCTGCAGCGAGGGTCTACGGAGGGGATGCAAAATGAGCACAAAAACTTCGATATTGCCGGTCGTCGGCAGTCATCACCGGACCCTTGAAGTAGAAGTCCTGCGTTACGATCCGGATAAAGATGATAAGCCTTATTACCAGACTTACCAGGTACCCTGTGAGGAAGAGTGGGTAATACTGGATGTCATTAATTACATCAAGGATAACCTTGACCGAACCCTGAGTTATCGCTGGTCCTGCCATATGGCGGTTTGCGGTAGCTGCGGGATGATGGTGAATGGAGAACCGACTTTAACCTGCGCATCATTCGTGCGGGATATGCCGGCCAAGATTCGTGTCGAGCCATTGGAAAACTTCCCAGTGGCGCGAGACCTGATCGTCGACATGGACAGCTTTGTTGAAAAACTGTCCAGTGTTAAGCCGTATATCATCGCCGCAGATGAACGCACGGTTGAGGATGGCACATTTACCCAGTTGCCCGCGCAGTTAGCGGATTACATGTCCTATACCCACTGCATTAACTGCCTGCTGTGTTATGCCGCCTGTCCCCAGGTTAACCTGAATGAAGGTTTTGTCGGGCCGGCCGCACTGGCACTTGCACACCGCTATAACCTCGACAGCAGGGATAAGGGTCGTTCTGTACGTGAAGACGTAGTGGCCAGTAATGCTGGTATCTGGGAATGCTCGTTTGTGGGTGCCTGTTCTGAGGTTTGCCCCAAGCATGTTGATCCGGCGGCTGCAATTCAGCAGATTAAAATTGCTGCAACCGGGGATTATTTCATCAACTTTTTGATGCCCTGGAAGAAATCTAAAAACACTGATGAGGCAAGTTCGGGAGGTGGAAAATGAAACTAGCTAACGGTAATTATATTCGTTCGCCGAACCGCTACTCCTGGTGGCTACGCCAGGGTCGTTATGTACGCTATATGATGCGTGAACTCAGCAGCCTGTTTATTGGTGTGTTCTCGGTAATGATGGTTTGGGGTTTATACCGCTTATCCCAGGGTGAAACTGCATTTACTGCCTTTACTGATATGTTCTGGAGTAAATCCATACTGGTGCTCTCAGTGCTGATGTTTTTGTTTGCGGCTTATCACAGTTACACCTGGTTTATTGTTACGCCTAAGGCCATGCCGCTGAAGTTAGGTGGTAAACGGATCGCCGCCGGTGTGATTATCGGCGCACATATGCTGTTATGGCTGTTGTGCTCGGTTGCTGTTTGGGCAGCCTTTGTTTATGGAGGTGCGGTATGAGTACTTACGATCCCAATGTAGCGCCTAAGGTTTCCAATAAACCGATTATCTGGTCGCTGTTTGCGGCTGGTGGTACGGTCACGGCTTTGTTAACACCTGTTTTAGTGCTGCTGTTCGCACTGGCAGTACCCCTGGGTATATTGCCGGCTGAAATGTTCAGCTATGCCCGCATGGAATCCCTGTTGGCAAGCCCGCTGATCCGCCTCGTGGTGTTTGGAATACTGTTCCTGAGCCTCTGGCATACAGCTCACCGCATGCGTATTACCGTACACGATTTCGGCCTGCGCTCAGATGGCGCGGCAGTATTTGTGTTTTATGGTTTGGCGGCGATTGCTACGATTGTTTTGGCTGTTGCTTTAATCTAGAGTGGTTTGCCGGATAGAATTACCCGGCAAAACCTGAAAGGGTTGGTCGCGGGTATAACACACTTACTCAGCTAGAATTAAGTGGATAAAATCTGCGGAATCTTGTCATGCTGTAAATAAGGGCAACTTTTTTACAGCTCTGGGTATCCTACACTTAAGGTCTGAATACACCCAATATTTAGTCCTCATCTAAAGCAAATAATGATTGCGATCAATCTATTAATTTGCTAGAAATATTTGTGTTTATATCACTGCTAGCTATCCCGGTAACTGTAAATAAAAAGGTCTGAAATTTCAGACGATTTGTTATAGCAACAGTCAAAATAATACATAAATCCATATGACTTTAGTGTTAGTCTTATGTTACAATTACATTAAATAATAATATAATAATGTAATAATACAATAAGTAATATATCAAGATATGTGGGCCAATAGGGAGCCCTTTCTCGAAATACTAAACTCGGAATTAAATATGATTGGTGATATGCAACCGGAAGATATTGCGGGTGATTATAAAGAAGTCACACTAGATCTTTATAACTCTGTTAATAGAAAGATTTTATACACGGATATTGAGACACCGTATCCCGATGGAAAGCTCATCGTTTCAACCACTGACCCTGAAGGCAATATTACAAATGTGAATAAGTCTTTTATTGAGATGTCAGGTTATTCCGAAGATGAATTAATCGGTGCGCCACATTCTATACTTCGACATCCGGATATGCCGCCTGCAGCATTTAAAGATTTGTGGGATACGGTAAAGAAGGGCGACAAGTGGCAAGGTTTTGTTAAGAATATTCGTAAAGATGGGGGTTATTACTGGGTTAAGGCTACAGTTATTCCAAATATAAGAAATGGGAAACTTGCAGGTTATACATCAGTTCGTAGAAAGCCTTCACGAACCAATATTGATGCCTGTAGCAAACTTTATCCAACAATGTTTTAGCCGGAGAATTTAATGTCCTTTATGTTTACAGTAAGCCCTGACTTTACACCAGACCATCTTTCCGGCTGGTATATTTTTAATACCTGGTTACAGCGACAGACTGATATAGCTATTCATCTTGAAATGTACAATGATTTTGCCAGTCAGCATAAGGCAATTAAAGAAGGTGCTATTGATTTGATTTACGCCAATCCTTTTGATGCAGCTATGCTTGTGCGTGAAAAAGGTTTCCTGCCCCTGGTAAAGGCTGAAGGCGTTGCTGATGAAGCAATTATTGCAGTAAATACAGAGAGTTCGATTGAGGATGTTGCTCAGTTTGAGCCGGGGACTAAAGTAGCTTTTACTGATGATCCTGATGTGAAAATGATGGGGATGATAATGCTGGAACCTGGTGACCTGGATGCAGACAACATCGTTCCGATTTCAGCTGATACCTATATCCTCGTGGCAAAACATTTACTTCGTGGTGAGGCTGATGTTGGTATATTTTTGGCAGAAGTATTTGATGGCTTATCAGGCATGGTTAAAAGCCAGCTTCGAGTCTTAGTTAGAAGCCAGATAAGTGTTATTCATCACTGCTTAATGATTGGGCCTGAAATGATGGATAAAAGAGAACTCATACTGGAGAAACTTGTGCAGATGAGTTCGGATGAGCAAGGTCGTGGTGTACTAAAAAGCCTGGGATTTGAAAATTGGCAGAAAGTAGAAGATGAGGAAATGGAGTTCATGATTGATTTGATGGACACCCTGATGATCTAAGGGCGGTATGGGGCTGCAGGAATGGGGATTTTTAGCAGAACCTATATTGAGTTATATAAGATTATCGTGAAGTAGATGTAATCGTTAATTAAGGGAAGTAAATAACGAGAAAGCTTGCACCGGAATTATATCGTCATCGAATAGTTTCGTTTAAGTTCAAAAAAGCACATGTCAAGATGTTTTGAAGTAGAAATTGAGTTAGACCCAGTATTCCTGCGGCCAACCCTATATTCATTTTATGAAGGAATGCTTGTGCCTGAAATGGAAAAGGCTCTGTTATTCCAGATTGGCAGGAAGCCGGCAGACCTGATTTTGCACATGCAGCGTATTCAACATCACATCAGGTCTGGAAATCGTAACGAGTTGTTTGCAGCTATAGTTGATTTGTTCATTGTGCTTGGAGCTCGAGGTGAAGGATTCCGAAAACGGATGTTGGCAGCCGGTCGGTCTGTATTAAGTGACAAGCAATTTGTGTTTTTGCAGGACAACTTTGAATTTGGGTTGGACGCATCCGATGGGGTTCCATGGCTTCAAGGTTCAGTATTACACTCGGGTATTCAAGGGGAGCCAGTTGATGCTTGGGCTTAGTCCGATAATTAATAAAACGCCAGTTGTAGAAATAAAAACTGGAGTTTATATTGCCAAGTTTGAAAGGTATTGTGAGGCCTATCTTAAGGAATTATTTGGTTTGGTAATGAGCTCAAAATATCAACTCGTGGACAGACTTAGTGAAGCTGACATTGTTTTGCTTGATTATGATGCTGAAGTTAATCGAAAACTTATAAATTCAGCAGAGGGAAAGTCGATTATCCTGATCACTGAATTCCCAACAAAACTCATGTTTTCCGATCATGCAATTATCCTTAGCAAGCCAGTCAATTTGATTGAATTGAATTTAGGGCTGCGGTTAATAGAGGATGGGAATATTGATGCCAAGCAGGTTGATACAGAGCAGGTTGATACAGAGCAGGTTGATACAGAGCAGGTTGATACAGAGCAGGTTGATACAGAGCAG
>JADFVZ010000071.1 GCA_015222805.1 Pseudomonadota bacterium | reverse complement strand
CAATAACAGCGGGATCATCGGTAACAGGTACCTACTGAATGTCAGGGGATTTCGAATCCATGCCGGCTGGGTTAACAAGATAGCCACCAGTGTCAATCCAATGCCTGCAATTAGACTCGGCATTATTGGAAACCTCTGCCAGGATTGCCTGGCCCCGGTAATTGCCAGGAGTACTCCAGTTAGCATTAGTAGTGTCGAGGAAACTCCCAGCCAGGTAAATAAGGCACCATAGAGAGTGCGTAATTCCGGTGTATGTACCCCAAGTTTGTTAACCAGGGCTTCGGGATGCTCGAGTAAGGGAGGAAGAACCAGGATAAGCAGTCCGGCGGTAAGCAGACCACCCAGGTATATTACCCGCCTGGTTTTTTTCCAGTCCCGCCTGAGTATTAGCGGAAATCCGATGATGATAAATGGAGCGACAAGCATGGGTAATGTGATCAGGTGCAGCCATGCACTGAGCAGGGCACAGGAAACATAGGTAAGTCCTGGTTTCCAGGTTGACTTTTCTACAGAAACAAATTTATAAAAGGCTGCGACTGCCACAAGTGAAAGTAACAGGGTAATGGAATATGGCCTGGCAGTACGGCTATAGATGACTAGTAAAGGAGAGAGTGACAGTAGTAATGAAAAGATCAGCGTCGTTTTATTATCAAAGAATTTTCGAATATAAAGAGGAAAGGCCACTAAGGTTGAAATACCTGCCAGCATCATAGGCCAGCGCATTCCGGTTTCACTTAAACCAAATAGATTAAGCTGGAGCCAGTACAGGAGTGCTAGTGGTATGCTGAAATCAGCATGCCCAAAAGTCAGGAAGAGTTTTTCAGGATGCCCCTTTAACAGTTGATGAATGGCATGCCATTCATCATCGAGTAAGACTTGCTGGGTAAACTGATCCAGCCGCAGAATGATCCCAAAAATAACGATAATAAAGAATGGCAGGTAAAAACAAAGTAATTCGGATTTTGTTTTTGTTGATCGCATCATTCAGGATTATCATCTGGGGGAAGGTAAATTCAGGTTGCCTGAAGAATAAAGGCAATATTCTTAAGAATCAATACCTGTGGGCCTGATCATAAATACTTCGGTTGCCGGAGAAAATCCTCGTATCATTTCGAATCTAATCCCGGTGCCCAGGACCCCTGTGCTGCGATTAGCTCAATGCTGGGTAGACAAAAACAGGCCATACCAGTTTTGATACTTATTTTTAAGCTCCGTTGCGATTTTTTCAGTTGCAGCTATTGATAAATGGCGCTCATCATATGAGAACAGAAAATTTGTACCTTCAACATATATAGCGCATGCCTGTTTTTGTTCGAAGCAGAAATAACCGGCTTTTGATTCAAATATTGCGTTGTAATTTTTCGCAATATCTTCCAGTTCCTGGTCATAATTTTGGTCCTGCACTAAGTAAGTGTAGGTTTTTCGACCGGCGATGGTTGGTGAAGTTGTTGACAATGCGATTTCCGGGAGATCTTTAACTAAATTTGGCGGGTTGCCAAAAATTAGGATGTTGCCGGCATAATGTGATCTTAATTGCTGCAGGAAATGATTCAGTTCCTGTGGCTGATACCAGCTGGCAAAATTAGCTGAGATCACAACAGTATCAATGTCCTGATAAGTGGATTCTTCAATATTACGGTATGTTAACTCCCGACATTGCTGGTAATTTTCACTTTTTTTCTTAATCAATTTATTGAATGCTTCAACCGTCATTGGCGGGCAACCGGGTACTGCATCTAAAATGTAGTGATTTAGGGGTAGGAATTTTGTCAGGATATTCAAACCGTCAACCCCCTGGCTATCACCAAGGATAAGGACATTCCGTTTATCCTCTGATCGGGTCCTGCAGGTTTTCCAGCCCCGCTGCTGGCACATAATATTGAGTATTTCGAATCTTCTTTCTTTTTCGGAATCAACGGAAGTTGCGATAAAGCGAAGGGACTCCGGTAAACGCTCAGGATAGCCTTTTTCCGCTAGTGTGTTAGCAAGCAGGAAGAAGGTGAAAATAACAACAAAACCACTGCTTGCAGCAACTGAGAGGTCGGTTTTCCATAAACCGTCGGGGGTCCTGAATGGGCGCTCAATAAACCGTTCACTGAGAATTGCCAACAATATACCGACGACCAGGATGATGACGATTGATATGCCTTCTACCTGATACCCCAGTTCATTTGAATAAATAATCAATGGCCAGTGAACCAGGTAAAGTGAATACGAAATTTTCCCAATTTTCACACTGGCTTTGTGTCTTAGGAGCGCAGCAGATAAATAGCCTTTATCACCTATCACAATCAGGATGGAAGTAGCCAGGCAGGCAAGGTAGACGACCAACCCGGGGAACTCGATAGTGGCAGGTAATAAAATTAACATTGCAGTGACAATGATTAATGACAGGTCGGCGAGTATTCTTGCAAAAATACCTTTGAGGGAATTGAAAGCAAAGAAATTCAGGATGGCTCCAAAGGCAAATTCCCCGGTTCTTGCGGGCATCATATAGAAAGCGGCATCCGGATTGGTCTTTGTAATCCAGGCACTGGCCGCCATTCCCATAATTGCCAGAGTTAACAGGGCATATTTTTGAGTGGTTTTACCCAGGGTCAATATAAGCAGCAGCATTGTTGGCCAGATTAAATAAAATTGCTCTTCAACTGCCAGTGACCAGGTGTGCAGGAATAGCTGGCTATCTGAACTTAAGTCAAAATAACCCAGGTTATTGTAGAAATAGATATTGGAAACACCGGCTAGTGCCCAGGCTCCTGTGTTGGCCAGTTCGGTTAGTTTCTGTGGTGACAGGATTAAATAGCCAACAATAAATGTAAATATAACAGTGGCAACAAACGCGGGTAGTAACCTGCGTGCCCGCCTTATATAAAAATTGCTGAATGAGAAATTGTTATCTTCGGCCTTATCTTTGATGATGCGGGTAATTAAAAACCCGCTAATGACAAAAAAGATATCGACGCCAATATAACCGCCGCTGGCGAGACCGGGAGCCAGGTGATACAGGAAGACTGACAGTACAGCCAGGGCTCGCAGACCGTCAATATGGGGTAAGTATTTCATCGCTGCTGACCGGCTTCACCAAAGGGGCTAGTTCTCTTTACCTTGAAGGTATCCTATGGCTTTAAGTTTCTCCAGTGATTCATTGCTCACTGAAACCTCACCTTTTTCAGCCTGTGGCTGGCTTTCCAGGTAATCAATAATTGTTGGCTCAATCGCAAAAATATATTGCTGTTCTTTGGAAGGACTGTCTTCAAATGGATCTTCAGATAAATTATAGCCTTCCAGCCTCTCGCCCTCTTCAAAATAAATACCTTTTTCATCACCAAGGCGTGCCGAGGTTTGATGTGAACCATAGGCAATGGCTGTGGATATTGCAATGCCGTGTTTCGCGCCTTTGTCAGTATCTGCCTGAGGCAGCGGTGATTGGGTATTCCCGGACAGTCCAAGCCAATATTCGATTGCCGGTTTTACGCTTTTCAGGGAAACAATTTCACTGACGCTCCCGGAATTAATATTCGGGCTCATTACCCAGAGTGGTACATGTATTAATTCCTGGAATAGCGATTGACCGTGTCCTTTGCCGTAGAAACCCCTGGGGTCTTCTGCAAGCTCCTGGGCGTATTCTTTATGATCATAAAACTCTTCGCCATGGTCAGAGTAAAATACAATCAGGGTTTCATCCAGCAGGCTCCTGCTTTCAAGTTGATTGAACACTTCAGTCAGTGCCAGCCGGGTTTCATAAACAGCAGCCACATAAGTAATCCACTTATCACACATGGTTTCATCTTTGCAGGTCGCAGCGGGGGCTATGCTTACCGCAAAATCCCGTAACCAGGAAGGAGCCTTGTGCTGAAACTCAGCCCGTGTTTGTTTGTCTTTTGTATGCCATTCATGTGGTTCCATAGTATGAAGATATGCAAAAAACCGTTTTTTATTAACCTTCTTTTGCGGGAGTTCTGCATTACCTGCGGTCTCAGGAGCAGCCTGGGGATTTGTTCCGACGGTATTGCTTTTGTGGGCAAACTTATCCAGGGCCTTTGATAAGACTTGTACGAGTTTTTCCCAGCCGCGCCGTTGGTCAATTTGCTTAAAACCGGCATCAATACCGAAACCTGCTACAAAGAACGGGTGAGCAGTTATTAACTGGGTTTTGAAGTCCTGGTTGAGCAGTGTTTGTGCAAGGGTTTCTGAACCCGGGTTTAACGGTGTTGGTAGTGTGTCATCCAGATTTGCAAATTCACCAGAAAATAAACCAGCACCGTGCTGGTTGGGGTATTCACCGGTAAGGACTGTGGCCACTGACGGCAGGGTCCATGGGGCGGCACTTTGTGCATTTTTATAAGTAAGCCCTTTGTTTTGAAAGCGGCTAAATGTATCTCCCCGCTGGTTCAGTGCTTCAAAAACATCATAGCGGACGGTATCTGCACAGATTAACAGGAGATTCTCAGGTGGGGCTGTAGCTGCAAGGGTTGTTTGCATGCAGCCTAGAAGGATCGCAGTACAAAGAATCAAAGGTTTTCTTATACTCTCTATTGTCCTGGACATAATATCTTTTGAATACATCAGTTTGCTCTACACCATATTGAGTTGATTTACTTATTCAGGATTTAGTAAATAATTTCTTGATAAGCGTAAAATGAATCGTCGCTATTATATTCTATGCTTGGTTTGCAAACATCTACTACGACAGCGGATAGTTAAGGGATGCGCAAGGCAGGTCGGGAAACTGCAAATTTATTACCCCTTTCCCCAACATGACCCGTGTGCTTATGACCTGTGACACAATTCTTAGTTCCATCAGCCAGAAGAATACCTGCAACAGGGTGGTTGCTATCCAGTCCAGTTTGAACTGGAGCTTGAATGCTTGATTTAAAGCCTTTAAAAAATACCATCAATCTCCACTAACAGCTCATCCCGGCAAATATCTCCCTGTAGGTACACAGCAGGTAATTTCCCCAGCGGGTGTTTATTGACTTCATCGCGAACCAGGTCAAGATCCTGCTGCTGCTTAACATAGATACGTAAAACCCCGCCTGCTTTGATAAATTTGCGCCTGCTGTTCGGTGAGCCAGGCGCCAGGCGGCGGCCTGCAGAAATCAGTGCGGTTAAATTACGCAATGATTCCCGGGTTTGCTCGCGTACATCTTCTTCATGTAAAGACTGGTGGCCAAGAATACTGGCAGTTCCGGAAATCAGGAATTGATGGGTTTCACCTGAGGCTATCAATGTCCCGCGCGAAAACAGCGGGCTGCGAATTCCATATTGCCGAGGGTACTCGGGTGGTGGCATCTGGCGGGGATTTTCAACCATCTGCCCGGGTTTAACGCCTGCAAGAAAATAAATCAACAGCCGTGGTTGATCTGCTTTTGACCCGATTGCAGTAGCTGCCGGAATGGCGGTCATAATCACCGGGTTATCGCCAATTGCATATGCTCGACCGGCACAAAACAGGCGGTATTGTTCATCATCGTTATCTCCTGCTGTAATTGAGGGGAAATAATGCCAGATTTTTAACGGCCAGGGGTGGTGGTGCTGTTCGAGGAACGCGAGGATTTGCCGATAGGCATCCCGGGTTGCGAGATCAATATTAGTCGAGGCATCCATTTCGATGCTGATATGAGCCAGGCTTAGGTCTGAGCTATGGTTATACTGGATTTCCTGGAAAACACCGCTGCTGACAGGCTCGCAGACTGTCCAGACTTCATTTCTTGTTCCGTTCAGCTGTTCAAGCGGGACATGAACAAGCCGCGAATCAGTTCGGGATTCCCTTGAACGGCAACCAAAATCAAAAACCCCAAGAACATATTTGTCAGTTTCAACAGGGTCGCCGGCCAGCAGTGATTCAACTGAATCTTCTGAATAATTGACTTGTAACCAGGGTTTCATTCAGGATTGCAGGTCAGGCAGGTTACGGTACAACTCAAGGCCTTCCGGATTGGCCAGGGCATCTTTGTTTTTAACCGTGCGTCCATGCACTATATTGCTGACTGCCAGCTCAACGATTTTTCCGCTTAGTGTGCGTGGTATGTCAGTGACCTGGATGATCTTGGCGGGTACATGCCTTGGCGTGGTATTGGAGCGAATGGTTTTGCGAATTTTGTCGCTGAGCGCTTCATTCAGTTGTTGCCCATCAGCCAGGCTGACGAATAACACCACCCTGACATCATCCTCCCATTGCTGGCCGATACACAGACTTTCCTGGACTTCACCGAGCTTTTCCATCTGGTTGTATATTTCCGCGGTACCAATACGTACACCCCCGGGATTGAGGGTGGTGTCGGAGCGTCCGTAAATCACCACGCCGCCATGTAGTGTCAGCCGGGCATAGTCACCCTGGGACCAGATATTTTCAAAAGCCTCAAAATAGGCCGAGTGATATTTACTGCCATCGCTGTCACCCCAGAAACCCACCGGCATCGCCGGGAAGGGCGCTGAACAGGTGAGCTCGCCGGTTTCATCAACCACCACTTCGCCGTTATCGTTGCGAATTTCAACTTTCATGCCGAGGCCCCGGCATTGAAGCTCACCACGCCACACAGGCAGTATCGGGCAGCCAAGGGCAAAACAGGAGATGATGTCTGTGCCACCGGATATGGAAGACAGGCAGAGGTCTTTTTTGATATCCCGATAGACATAGTCAAAGCTTTCCGGTGCCAGTGGTGAGCCGGTGGAAAGCAGGGTTTTCAATGCGCTTAATTGATGGGTTTGAGCAGGCTTAACTCCGGCTTTTTCCCAGGCTGAGATGGATTTTGCGCTGGTACCAAAAATACTGATATCCAGGTCATCTATCAGGTCAAACATGGCTTCAGGACGTGGATAAAAAGGTGAGCCATCGTAGAGGATGACCGTTGCACCAGCAGCCAGCGAGCTAACCAGCCAGTTCCACATCATCCAGCCGCAGGTGGTGAAATAGAATATCCGGTCATCACGGTGAAGGTCTGTATGCAAGACCAGCTCTTTCAAATGCTGGAGCAGGGTTCCGCCGGCCCCGTGGGTAATGCATTTGGGAACGCCGGTAGTTCCTGATGAATACATAATGTAAAGTGGCAGGTCGAATTTATCACGGTGGAAATCAATGCTGGTAACACTGCGATCAAGGAAGTCATCCCATAGCAGGGCCTTGTTAAAATCATTAAGGCTGATGTCCTGATCTATATAAGGGATCACGACTACCTGCTCAATTGAATCGATAGCGGCGGCCACCTGGGCAGCTTTCTCCAGGCAGTCAAAGACTTTACCGTTATAGCAGTAGGCATTTGCAGTAAACAAAACCTTCGGGTTGATTTGCCCGAATCGGTCCAGCACCCCATTGATACCAAAGTCGGGTGATGTTGAAGACCAGATAGCGCCCAGTGATGAAGTTGCCAGCATGGCAATAATCGATGCCGGCAGGTTGGGAAGGTAGCCGGCAACCCGGTCACCCGGAACAACCCCTAGTTTTTCCAGTGCTGCTGCGGTAGCTGCTACTGCCAGAAACAGCTGTTTGTATGTGTATTGGCTGCTGCTGCCGTTTTCGGAGCGAAAACTGATCGCCGGTCTATCGTCACGGTAGCGCAGCAGGTTTTCAGCAAAATTCAGTTTGGCATTTGGAAACCAGCAGGTGTCCTGCATC
The DNA here is from genome assembly GCA_015222805.1 of Pseudomonadota bacterium. Lineage (GTDB taxonomy): Bacteria > Pseudomonadota > Gammaproteobacteria > Xanthomonadales > SZUA-36 > SZUA-51. Next base: position 9,556 of record JADFVZ010000071.1, on the reverse strand, counting down.
TTATCTGCAGGCTCGAGGATGCTCCCGCCGCAGTCACCGATAACGTCATTAAACTCCCACAGTGCCTGCCAGAAGTCTGTGGGTTGGTTAATGGAAAACTGGTAGAGCCCATGGTAGTCGGTAATCCATGGGTCGACCTCAGACCGTATCATATGCAGGAAACGGCTGATATTTGCCTGGTTAATACGTTCGTTATCAGGTATCCAGAGAGGCTTATCCATTCGACTGATTATATGGCCGCTTCAATTTCCGGAATAATACTGAATAAATCTCCAACCAGGCCGATATCTGCAACTTCAAAAATAGGTGCTTCAGCATCCTTATTGATTGCCACAATGGTGCCGGCATCTTTGATTCCGGTTACATGCTGGATGGCACCCGATATACCAAAGGCCATATAAAGGTCCGGGGAAATGATTTTGCCGGTTTGTCCGACCTGCATATCATTGGGCACGTAACCTGCATCAACTGCTGCACGCGATGCGCCGACTCCGGCGCCAAGTTTGCTGGCAAGCTGATAAATAAGCTGGAAGTTTTCTTCAGAACCCAGTCCGCGACCGCCGGCAATAACCCGGTTGGCACTCTGCAGGTCAGGTAAGTCGCCACCTTCGGTTTTCAGGCCAATATAACGACTATGGGTAGGCGTTTCTGCACTGGCTTCACGTTTTGAAACAGCGGCGGAATTGCCACCCTCAGCAGCTGCCCACGACGCCATGCGGATGGTAGCTACAATGGTCATGCCTTCAGGGACACTCACATCAATAATCGCATTGCCCGCATACACGGGGCGCTGGAAGGACCGTGGACCCTTCACGCTCATGATATCGGCAACCTGGTTAACTCCCAGCAATGCAGCTACACGTGGCATCAAATCCCGGCCAAAGGTGCTTGAAGGACCATAGATATGACTGTAATCAGCGGCAATAGCGGCAATTTCCGGTGCCTGTGTGGCTGCCAGTACCTGGGCGAAGTTGGCATGATTGATGCTGATGACTTCTTCAACCCCGGCGATCCCGGCGGCCTGGGCTGCTACTGCTGCGCCATCGGCTGCGAGCACCAGGATATGGATACTGCCTTCGGTGGCAGCTGCACAGCTGACACATTTAGCGGTGGCATTATTAAGTTCTGTGCCGTTGTGTTCGGCAATAATTAGAATCTTACTCATAGCAGACCTCGATTTTTTAGTTCTGTTACCAATGCTTCAGCGCTATCAACCATGATGCCTTTCTCGCGGGTTGCAGGCGGGGCAAAATGCTCAATTTCCAGGGTATTGTCATTAGCAACGCCTAAATCACTCAGCGGAATAACTTCCAGCGGCTTGCGCTTAGCTTTCATAATATCCGGTAGTTTTACAAAGCGTGGTTCATTCAGGCGCAGGTCAGTGGTAATCACTGCGGGTAAATCGATTTCTATGGTTTCCAGGCCAGCATCTACTTCCCGGGTAACTGTTGCTGTATCACCTTCGACCTGTACTTCTGAAGCGAAGGTAGCCTGGGGGCGATTCCACAGGGCTGCCAGCATTTGGCCGGTTTGGCTGTTGTCATCATCAATGGCCTGTTTACCCACAATAAACAGTCCCGGTTGCTCTTTTTCAGCTATTGCAAGGAAGGTCCTGGCAACTGCCAATGGCTGTAACCGTTCTTCGGTATCAACCTGGATGGCGCGGTCTGCACCCATGGCAAGACCGGTACGCAGTTGCTGCTGGCAGGCATTGGGACCAATTGAGACGACAATGACTTCAGCTGCTTTGCCGGCTTCGCGCAGGCGCAGGGCCTCTTCCAGGGCGATTTCATCAAAGGGGTTGATGCTCATTTTGGCACCATCCAGGTCAACGCCGCTACCGTCGGGCTTGACCCGTACGCGGACGTTGTAATCAACGACTCGTTTTATACCCACAAGTATTTTCATTAAAATTCTTCCTTATTATTAACGCTTTATATTAATTTATTACAAATTCTGGTAATTTGGTCCTGAGCCGCCTTCGGGGGTAACCCAGTTAATAATCTGGTACGGATCTTTAATATCGCAGGTCTTGCAGTGAACGCAATTGGCGGCGTTGATTTGTAAACGCTTACCCCCCTCCATCTCGCCGTCTTCCTCCACAATCTCATACACATGAGCCGGGCAGAAGCGGGTACAGGGGTTTCCATATTCGACAGTACACTGGTTGATACATATATCTGTATCGGCGACCTGCAAGTGTACCGGCTGGTCTTCTTCATGGGCGGTAGTGGAAAAATAAACCGATGCCAGCCGGTCTCGCGGTGGCAGTTCCCGGTCAATCCAGTTGCGCTCCGGACTTTGATAATCCTCAAGACGCTTCAGGGCTGTATGATCAGCGTGGTTTTTAAGCGTCCAGGGTGAATAGCCGCCGGTGATGGTTTCCCAGCCGGCATTGATCAGGCCCAGCCACAAACCTTTGTGGAAACCCGGGCGAATATTACGGACTTTTTTCAGTTCAGCCATGATTGGAGAATCGCGCAGGGCTTTATCGTAGCCTTTGCCGTCTGCGTGCTGGCCCAGGTGTTCGGCCGCCAGCATGCCGCCACGCATAGCCTGGTGTACCCCTTTGATTTTAGGTACGTTAAGGGTGCCTGCGCCATCACCGATCAGCAGGGCACCCGGCATCTCGGTTTTTGGCAGTGACTGGTAACCGCCTTCAACAATTGCACGGGCACCGGCAGAGAGGATTTCGCCGCCTTCAAACAGGGTTTTGATTTCAGGGTGGTTTTTAAACTGCTGGAAAGCTTCCCACGGTTGAAAATTAGGGTCCGGGTAATCGAGGCCGGTTACAAAACCAATGGCAATACGGTCGTTTTCCAGGTGGTAGATAAAACTGCCGCCATAGGTATGGCTGTCCATCGGCCAGCCAATGCTGTGCTGGACTCTACCCGGCTGGCTTTTGCCCGGCTTAACCTGCCATAACTCCTTGGTACCGATACCGTAAGTTTGCGGATCGCAATCTTTATCCAGGTCGAATTTTTTAATCAACTGCTTGCTGAGGTGCCCACGGCAGCCTTCCGAAAAAATCGTCATCGGCGCATGGATTTCAATACCTTCCATATAACTCGATTTCTGGCTACCGTCGGCGGCAATACCCATGTCACCAATAATGACACCACCAACACTACCGTCCTGCCTGTAGTGAATACCGGCAGCTGCATACCCGGGGAATATATCCACGCCCAGGTCTTCTGCCTGCGGAGCCATCCAGGCACACATTGCGCCAAGGGAGACAATAAAGTTACCGTGGTTGTTGCTCTGCGGGGGTGTTGGCAGTTTCTTTGAACCGGTTTTACCCAGCATTAAAAAGGCATCTTCTGTTACTGGTATGCAATGCGGGGGCATGTTGTCACGCCATCCCGGCAGCAAATCATCCAGCGGCTGGGGTTCAATCACGGCACCGGAAAGAATTTGCGCACCGATTTCCGAGGCTTTTTCGATGATGCAGACAGAACGCTCAGAATCCAGTTGTTTCAGGCGTATCGCGCATGCCAGGCCAGCCGGACCGGCGCCAACCACGACTACATCATATTCCATTACTTCCCGTTCGCTCATAACCGCTCCGCGTAATACTTTTCAATCCAGATACCTAGCAATTTATTATATCGGAAATTGGGGTGAACATGAGGCAAGCAGGGGGTTTTTGTCTTAAAACTGACTTATCCGGGGAAAGTATCGTTCAGGTGATAAAAATGCCCATCCACTCAGCCACCAGGGCAGGGGTTTCCGAGCCTTTAATCAGTCCAGCCAGGTTGAATTTAAGCTTAAATTGCCCGGGTTTTCTCTCTTCAACTTCAATCAGGGTAAATTTCATCCCGATTTCACTATTGACGGGCACTGGTGCCAGGAATCGAATTTTATCGAAACCGTAATTTATCGCCATTTTTGTGTTTTTCAGGTGGATACCTGATTTTTCATAAAAGTAGGGCATCAGTGACAGGGTCAACATGCCATGGGCGATGGTACCACCCAGCGGTGTCTGTTTTGCACGTTGCGGGTCAATATGAATAAACTGCCTGTCTTCGGTGGTTTCGGCAAACTGGTTAATTCTATCCTGGCTGATTAGCAGCCAGTCGTTACCGCCGAGTTCTTTGCCGATTAGACCTGTCAATTCCCGTGGCTCTATTAAATGGATCATTCAGGTGTTTCCTGTCATCGCCAGGCCCAAATGTTGACCGATAGTTGTGGCGATGTCGCTAAAACTTGAACGTGCACCAAATTCTCCGGCTTTAATGTCAGGACCGAAAATCAGGATGGGTACCTGTTCGCGTGTGTGGTCGTAACCTTTCCAACTAGGGTCATTACCGTGGTCAGCAGTGATTATCACCATATCGCCTGGTTTCAGTCCGGTCGAAAAGTCCTGCAACAGCAGGTCAAATTCTTCCAGAGCATTGGCATAACCGGGCAGGTCCCGCTGATGACCGAAGAGCATGTCGAAGTCTACGAAGTTGGTGAAAATCAAATCCCCGTCTTTTGCCGTTTGCGCCGCTTTTATTGTTGCTGCCATCAGCTCCTCATGACCGGATGCCTTGAGTTTATAGCTGATCCCCTGACCTGCGAAAATATCACTTATTTTTCCCACGGCATGCACGGCACCACCGTTATCTATGACCCTGTCCAGCAAGGTTTTCCCGGTGGGTGGTACTGCATAATCCTGCCGGTTTGCAGTCCGCGAAAATGTCGCTGCTGAATCACCAATGAAGGGGCGGGCAATGACCCGGCCAATGTTGTAGGGGTCGAGTAATTGCCGGGCAATTTCACAGACATCATATAGCCTGTCCAGTCCAAAATGGTCTTCGTGTGCGGCAATCTGGAATACAGAGTCGGCTGAGGTATAACAAATGGGTTTGCCGCTGCTTATATGTTCTTCACCCAGTGCGGCGATAATTCCGGTGCCGGAAGCATGGCAGTTGCCAAGAATGCCTGGGAGATGAGCGCTTTTGATCAGTTGTTCGATCAGTTCTGTAGGGAAGCTGTTTTCTCTCTGGCTAAAGTAACCCCAGTCGAAGGTTACGGGTAGGCCCGTCATTTCCCAGTGACCGGAAATAGTGTCCTTGCCGGTGGAAATAGAGCTGGCACATCCCCACTGGCCTTGCAGTCCGGGCAGGGCGCGAGGGGATTTTCCGGCAGCCAGCATGACCGCCTGTTTCAATCCGAGTTTTTGTAAAAACGGCAACTTTAATGCACCGCTGCGGACTCCGGGGATATCTGCATTGCCGGATGAACAACCCTGGCGGATATGGGCATAGGTATTGGCGCCTTCATCACCGAAAGCAGCGGCATCGGGCGCATGGCCGATACCAAAGGAATCCATAACCAGGAGAAAACATCGAGCCATCAGGAATACCTCATATACTGCTAACCCTTTGAATAATTATAGGGTTGTCCACTGTCTGGTGGCTAAATTGATACGCTGACAGCAACATTTTTTGTGCTTCTTCCAGGGTGTCTGCTGAGTTGGCGTGGATCCTGGCGATGGTATCTCCTTTTTCGATACTTGTGTTGATGCTGGCGAGTCGGTCAAAACCAACGCTGGCATCGATCACATCATCGGGACGCTTGCGGCCGCCACCGAGCACAATTACAGCCAGTCCAATTTTACGCGCATCAACGGCTGAAATAATACCGGACTGACTAGCATTTACTTCAGCAATCAGCGGCGCAGCCGGCAGGTAGTCCTGCGGTCTTTCAAGTAAGTTCTTTGGCCCGCCAAGGGTTGTTACCATGCGCGCGAAAATTTCAGCTGCTGCACCGTTGGCAAGCACTTGTTCGATTTTTGAATTTGCTTCTTCCAGTGAAGCTGCCAGATGACCCTGAAGCAGCATCTCAGCACAAAGGGCCAGGGTTACCGCATGCAGGCGCGGATCCCGCTGTTTACCGGTGAGGTAATGTACAGCGTTGGTTACTTCCAGTGCATTGCCGGCGGCAGTAGCCAGGGATTCATTCATATCTGTTATCAGGCCGCTGGTTTTAACCCCTGCGGCATTGGCAACACTAACCAGGCTGTCAGCCAGTTTGCTGGCCTTTTCGAGATTATTCATGGTCGCGCCGCTACCACACTTTATATCCAGCACCAGGCCTTCAAGACCGGCAGCGAGTTTTTTTGACAGAATGGATGCGGTGATTAGCGATATATTTTCAACCGTGGCGGTGGCTGAACGGATGGCGTAAATTTTCTGGTCTGCCGGGGCTAGATCACCGGTTTGACCGATAATGGCACAACCCACATCCTTGACTGTTTTCCGAAACAGTTCATTATTTGGAGTAGTGGTATAGCCAGGTATGGCATCAAATTTATCCAGGGTTCCACCGGTGTGGCCAAGTCCGCGTCCAGAGATCATTGGCACATAACCACCACAGGCGGCGACAATGGGTGCCAACAGCAGACTGACATTATCGCCGACACCGCCGGTTGAGTGCTTATCCAGGACCGGGCCATCAAGACCGCGCCACTCAAGTACATCACCCGAGTCACGCATGGCATTGGTTAGTGTTGCCCGTTGCTGAATAGGCAGTTCATTAAAAAATACGGCCATGGCAAATGCCGCTACCTGGGCATCGCTGACGGCCCCGTCGCCGATACCGGCAATAAACTGCCTTATGTCCGTATCAGCTGGCAACTCGCCATCGCGAATCTGACGAATAAACTCCTGTGGCAGGAAAGTACTCATCACTCAGGCACCGTAAGGAACCCAGATATTCTTAACCTGAGTGGCCTTTTCCATTAACCGGCGCGGTTTGATCGCGGCAGCTGTACCCCAGTGAACGTCCTGTTCCCCGTGCGTCCAGGTTTGTTTCAGGTTGCTGATTGATGCCTGTTCAATCGCCTGCACAGCTCCGGCTTTGCCGAAGTACCACAGGCCGTTGACTTCTTCGTGCTCGGCCAGGGTTTGTGCCAGCTCTGCATGTTCGCCAGTAACGATGTTAACCACACCGGCTGGAACATCCGATGTTTCCAGCACCTGGTAGAAATCTGTTGCCGCCAGCGGATGAATATCTGAAGGTACAATGACGACCCGGTTGCCACTGGCAATCGCGGCGGCCATTAAAGTAACCAGTCCAAGCAGGGGTGAAGCTTGCGGAGCGATGATACCAATGATCCCAAGTGGCTCGTTCATCGCGATGGCGATATCGCGCACCGGGGGAGAATGCACGGCACCCTCATGTTTATCGGCAAAAGCCGCATAGGTAAACAGGCACTCAATGGATTTTTCTACTTCCTTCATCGCTTTGGCTTTGCCTGAGCCTGTCATTATTTGCAGTTGGTGCGCAAATTCAGCCTTGCGCAGGTCCAGGTTTTCAGCAATGAAATAGATAATTTGCGAGCGTAAGTGGGCACTTGAGCTGCTCCAGCCGGATGCTTTAACCGCGGCTTCTACTGCATTGCGAATATCTTTGCGATTGCCTAACCCGACTTCACCGGCAAGACTGCCTGAAGGGCTTACTACCGGCATGCAGCTGTTGCCGTCGGCACGTGCCTGTTTGCCGCCGATATAATTTTTCGGGGTACGGTCGATACTTCCGGGCACAGGTTCAAGTGATTTTAATTTGCTTGCCGAAAGCGCTTGTAATGGCTTTGCTTTACGCCCGGGTTTAGGTTTTAAATAAGCCAGCATGCCTTCCCGGCCACCTTCCCGGCCGTAACCGGACTCACGGTAACCACCGAAGCCGCAGGCGGCATCAAACTGGTTGGTGGAGTTAACCCAGACAACCCCGGCTTTGACCCTGGCGGCCATATCCAGGGCAACGTTGATATTGTCTGACCAGATGCTTGCCGCCAGGCCATAACGGGTGTTGTTGGCCAGGGAGACCGCTTCATCCGGGGTGCGGAAGGTCATCGCTACCAGTACCGGGCCGAAAATCTCTTCTTGTGCCAGCCGGGATGATGACTCAACCCCGGTGATTAATGTGGGTGGCAGAAAACAACCGGTTTCCGGTAGCTTTGTTTTCGGTTGCCAGAGTTTGCCGCCTTCCTTAATTCCTGCGGCGATCAACGAGCTGACCCGTTTAAGCTGGGTATCATCCACCAGCGCTCCGATATCAATGGCTTTATCCAGTGGGTCACCAACCCGCAGTTTAGCCATGCGTACCCGCAGTTTCTTATAAAACACATCGGCTACCGCTTCGGCCACCAGCAGTCGCGAACCGGCGCAGCAGACTTCGCCCTGGTTAAACCAGATAGCGTCAACCACGCCTTCAACGGCACTGTCGATGTCGGCATCGGCAAATACGATAAAGGGGGATTTTCCACCCAGCTCCAGGGTTATTTGCTTGCCGGAACCGGCGGTTTGTGCGCGAATATATTTTCCCACCTCAGTGGAGCCGGTAAAGGCGATTTTCTTCACCTGCGGATGGGCAACCAGGGCTTTTCCAGTTTCGCCATCCCCGGTAATGATATTTACAACTCCGGCGGGGATACCGGCTTTCTGGCACAGCTCGGAAAAATATAAAGCCGTTATTGCCGTCTGTTCAGCCGGTTTTAACACCACCGTATTTCCCGCGGCCAAAGCCGGGGCGATTTTCCATGCCAGCATCAGGAAGGGGAAGTTCCAGGGGATAATCTGTCCAACCACACCATGTGGTTCATAGCCGGAAAGTTCTTCATCACGCAGTTGTGCCCAGCCGGCATGGTAGTAAAAATGCCGGGCTACCAGTGGTATATCGACATCGCGGCTTTCACGGATTGGTTTACCGTTATCCATGGTTTCCAGTACAGCCAGTGTGCGTGAATGTTTCTGCACAAGGCGTGCCAGTGCATATAAATAACGGGCACGCTGATGACAGCTGAGCTTGCGCCAGTCGCTGCCAGCTTTTTCGGCAGCTGTTACAGCTTTATTAACATCGGCCTTACTTGCCTGTGAAATTCGGGCGATCAATTCTCCGTTAGCCGGATTAATGCTGTCAAAGTGTTTGCCCCTGGCTTTTACCCATTTGCCGTCAATAAACAGGTCAAATTTATGTTTGTTTTCATTTAACCAGGTGGTGGCCTGGTCTTTACTTTCCGGTGCCGGGCCATAATCCAGGGATCGAAAAATTTCACTGACTGACTTTTGCATATTTATTACTCTTTCTTGTTTGTTTTAGCAGTTTAAACGAGAGGCTGATGGGCGTATGCGGCATAACGGCCGGTGGCACAATGTTCAAGCTGACGCTCAATATCGGTCAGCAGGCTGGATGCACCAAAGCGGAATAGATCCGGTTGTAGCCAGTCGTTGCCCAACTCTTCTTTCATCATCAACAGGTACTGGATAGCAGTTTTTGCTGTAGAAATACCACCAGCCGGTTTATAGCCAATTTTGTAGCCGGTCATTTCGTGATAGTTACGGATCATGCGTACCATGGTTAATGACACCGGCAGGGTAGCATTTACGCTTTCTTTGCCGGTTGAGGTTTTAATGAAATCCGCACCTGCCATCATTGCCAGCATTGATGCCCTGGCTACATTGTTCAAGGTGCCCAGTTCACCGGTGCCGAGGATAACTTTCAGGTGGGCATCACCACAGGCAGCCCTGCATTTACTGATCATGGAGTAAAGTTTTTCCCAGTTTTCAGT